>JAFEFW010000625.1 GCA_018240405.1 Pseudomonadota bacterium | reverse complement strand
CCGGCGGCACGCGCCACAATGAGACCGGCACCTCGACCGATCTGGAAGTGCTCGAGGTGAACACGCCGGCGACCTTCGGCACGGTGCCCTGCGACCCGCCGGCGGGCATGCCGGCCTGAGCTGACCCGGCGGCCTGAACGCGGGGACGGGCGATGCGGGACTTTGCCGCGATCGTCGCCATGGCGGCCGACCGCAAGGGCGGCCCCGGTGTGCTGGAGCAGATGCTGGCGGACACGCCCGCCCTGCTCCCGGCGCAGATTGCGGACACACCGGACGACCGGTTGCTGGCCGCGATGACGCGGCGGATTTTCTGCGCCGGTTTCTCGACGCAGGTCATCGACTCCAAGTGGCCGGCCTTTGAGGAGGCCTTCCACCGGTTCGACCCGCCTCGCTGCGCGCATATCAGCGAAGCCGGGTTCGATGCCCTGACGAAGAACCCAGGCATCGTCCGCAACGGGGCCAAAATCCGGTCGGTGCAGCGTAACGCTGCCTTCATCCTGGAACTGCAAACCGAACACGGAAGCGCGGCGCGGTTCTTCGCCGACTGGCCCGACAGCGACTATGTCACCCTGCTGGAGGTGTTGAAGAAGCGGGGCAACCATCTTGGCGGCGATTCCGGCATGCGCTTCCTGCGCGCCATCGGCAAGCCGGCCATCATCCCGACACCGGATGTAACGGCGGCGCTGATCCGGGAAGGCGTAATCGACAAGCCACCCAGCAGTAAGGCGGACTTCAAGGCCATCCAGGCCGCCTGCAACGCCTGGTCCGCCGGGTCCGGCCGCAACCTGACTGAGATCAGCCGCATCCTGGCGATGACGGTGGACAGCACCGGCCGCCCGCGCGGCCACTGACGCCGTACTGGCTCAACTTCGGGGCAGCCGCTCCGTGTCGCGCGCAAGCTGCCTGATAACATCCGGTGAGACGGTTTCGGCCAGCTTCGCCTGCGCCGCGCGCCACAGCGGGATGGCCGCCTCCAGTCGGCGGGCGCCGGTCTCCGTCAGCCAGACGGTGCGCCGCCGCTGGTCCGCTTCAACCATAGCGATCTCCACCAATCCCTCTGCCTCCAGCGTCCGCAGGTTGCGCGACAGCGTCGACTGGTCGAGCGCGGTCTTCTGCGCCAACGCCCCCAGCGTGTCGTCCTGCGCCGCGGCGATCGCCGCCATCAGGCCGAATTGCGCAAGGCTCAGGCCGCAGCCGCCCAGTTCACGCTCGAAGTACGACGTGATCCGCCGTGCGGCCATACGGCTGTTCCAGCCAGCGCACTGATCGATTAGCGCGGCGGCATCGGATCGGAGGGATTTTCGCGGCGGGCTCTTGTCATTCATGGTTCCTTGCATATACATAGTTTGCAGATACATGGAAAGTGGTGGCCATGAGCAGCACGATTGAAAGTTCTTTTGGTTTGGCCAGGCCAGAGCAGATTGCCGGCCGCTCCGGCCGTGACATCCTGCAGGCCATCGCCGCCGGCGAACTGCCGCAGCCATTTATGGCGCAGACGCTGTCATTCCGCCTCACGGAGGTCGGCGACGGTTTCGTCGCGTTCGAGGCTGAGACAGGCTCCCACCTTCTTAATCCGCTCGGCACGGTCCATGGCGGCTGGGCACTGACCCTGATCGACAGCGTCACCGCCTGCGCCGGGTTCAGCCTGCTGGCCCCCGGCGAGTCCTTCACTACGATCGAGACCAAGGGCAATTTCTCCCGTCCGATCTTTCCCGACACTGGCCTTGTGCGCGCCGAAGGCACGGTCATCTCCCGCGGTCGCCAGATCATCTCGGCCGAGGGCCGTGTGCTGAATGCCGAGGGGAAGGTGCTGGCGCACGGCACGTCCACACTCATGGTCATCGCACCATCGCGGCAGAGCGGCCGGGGATAACAAACCGGCTTGCGCGTCGCGGCGTGGGGGGCAAGACTCGGCGCATGTCACATACCAACCAACGCATCGACGGCAAGCGGCTTTGGGACGCCCTGATGAGCTTCGCCGAGATCGGCGCCACGCCCAAAGGCGGCGTGCGGCGCCTGACACTGACGGACGTCGACAAGCGCGCGCGCGACAAGTTCAAGGCCGAGTGCGAGGCGATGGGCCTGACCGTCCGCGTCGATGCCATCGGCAACATGTTTGCCCGCCGGCCCGGGCGCGATCCACACCGCGCGCCGGTGCTGTTCGGCAGCCATCTGGACAGCCAGCCCTCCGGCGGCAAGTTCGACGGCGCGCTGGGCGTGATCGCCGGCCTGGAGGTGATGCGGTCGCTGAACGACCTCAACATCACCACGGAAGCGCCGCTGGAACTGATCAACTGGACGGACGAGGAAGGCAGCCGGTTCGGCCATTCGTTGATGGGATCGGGCGTATGGGCCGGGATCTTCACCTTGGACAAGGCCTATGGGTTGACCGACACCGAGGGCACGACCGTCGCAACCGCGCTCGACCAGATCGGCTACCGCGGACCGGAACCTGCCGCGCCCTACGCTGCCGATGCCTATTTCGAGCTGCATATCGAGCAAGGCCCGTTTCTGGAGCGTGAGCACAAGCAGATCGGCATCGTCACCGGCGCGCAGGCGCAGGTCTGGTACGATATCGTGACGACAGGCCAGGACAGCCATGCCGGCACCACGCCGCCCTCGACGCGCAAGGACGCGCTGGTCGCCGCGGCGCGCATCATCGAAGCGGTGGACCGGATCATGCGCGCCCGCGGCGATGACGGGCGCGGCACGGTCGGGCAATTGCAGGTGTTTCCGAACAGCCGCAACGTCGTGCCGGGGGAAGTCCGCTTCTCGGCCGAATTCCGCCACCCGTCGATGGACGAGGTGAACCGGATGGATGAGGAGTTCCAGGCCGAGGCGCGCCGGCTCGCCGAGAAGGATGGCGTGCAGCTTGACCTGACGGTGCTGTTCCGCATTCCGGCACAGCCGTTCGACAAGTCCTGCGTAGACCTGGTGCGGCAGGGTGCGGCGAAGCTCGGTTACACGACGCGGGAGATCGTTTCTGGCGCGGGACATGACGCGGTGTATGTTGCGCGGCATGTGCCGACGGCGATGATCTTTACGCCATGTAAGGACGGGCTGTCGCACAATGAGCTGGAAAGCATCCAGCCGGAGGAGGCCGAGGCCGGCTGCCAGGTACTGTTCGAGGCGGTGGTGGCGCGGGCGAACCGGACCTTGTGAACCACCGTCACGCTGACCAGCAAGATTTACCGCGCGTGGCTGGCCCTCACGATGGTACGCCCTTCCTCGTCTGAATAGACAACGAGCGTGCTGTTGGGCGGCAATGTCGCGTGCAAACTGCGGTGGCAGACGGAGCACATCGGCCGGTCGACGATCAGGACGGCGTAACCCGCCGTCCGCTGCCACATGACGGCCGAAGCGTGGCCCTCGACATGTGTTGCAATATTGCCCTGGCTAGGCCCGCCACTTGTGAATCCCCACCCGCGCCCACGCGGCACGCTGCCGCGCTGGGTGCCGCCCCAGGGCCCGCCTTCGTAGCCGCTCTTGAGAAACATCGGGTACTGCATGCCATGTTCGATGAACAGAGCCCCGACAGCTTCCTGATGCCCGACAAAATAGGCTCGGGCTGCCGCCAGCATGGCATGGGCTCGCACGGTGAGGCCGTGGTCAGTCACATACAACAGCTCTTCCGACGTGAACATGAACGGCCTCCTGCCTTCGAGCCAGCAATCTCCGTGCAGCCCACGACGCCGGAGGCAACCGACGTCGATCAGGTGGGTGGCTGAAGAGTCGTCGCCACAAGAGCCACCAAGGCTGCCAGTTGAAAAGGCTTGCGCAGGAACGCCCGATAGCCGGCAATGCGCTCGCGCACATTCGCCTCGGGGATGGAGCTCATCACGATATACGGGATGTCCCGCTTGACGACGTCATTCCGCATGGCGTCAATCAGGCCGGCCGCGTCGAGCACCGGCATCATGAAGTCGGTAATGACCAGGTCCGGTCGCAGGCCCTCGGCCATCCGCTCCAGAGCTTGCCTGCCATTGGCCGCCGTAAAAACCTCATATCCCGCATCGACGAGCACCATCTCGAGCAATTCCGCAATAGCGAATTCGTCCTCGACAATGAGGATTCTGGGCATACCGTCTATCCGGCATCAGGAAGGTGGCGCCGGGGGTTGTCGCCTGCAGGCGTGACGGTGCCCGGCACTTCACGGGCCAATCCGGTCAGCAGCGCCTCGACACCCTCAAACGGCTCACCGATAACCAGTCCAATGTCGGTTATCGTGAACCGTCGAATCGTCGGATCAAACGAGCCCTCGCGTACCTTCATCAACGAGATAATACGATACAGCCGTGAGCCGAGTTCCAGGTAGCGAAGGATGATCATCGCCTCGGCCAACGACGAGATTCCACTTACCGGGACATTCAGATTTGGACCGACGATCTCCGGCATCTCCATGGTATAGATCGTGGTAACACCGAGAGCGCGCAGCTCATTCGACAGGGTCGACCAGAACCGGACAAACCGTTCCGGCTCTGACGTGGCCTGCTGAAATCCGGACAGTCCGTCGATCACCAGGCGCTTGACTCCGCGGCGACGTACCGCGTCAAGCATTCGCCAGGCAATGTCGTCCAGAATGTACTCGCCGAGTGGCTGCCACAGAACTTCAATGTCACCACATTTTTCGGCAGCGGACAGATCGAAGCCGACAGACGCCGCCTTGAGCCGCAGACGCTCTGGCGGCTCATAGCAGCCGATCATCAGGCCAGGTTGGGCGGAACAGGATTTTGACAGAAATTGGAGGCCCAGGACCGTCTTGCCGCTGCCAGGGGGGCCGGCAACGCTGAGCATGCCGCCGGCGGGTATACCGTTCTCGAACATGCGATCCAGCGATGTGATACCGGAGGAGACCCGCTCCTCCAATGCCGTAAACATGCGCGTGGGCCAGGCAAGCATGGCCTCGATCCTGGGGAACACCGCCAGGCCTTCGGTCGTGATGCGATAGGGGTGCTCGCCCTCCAGGAAGGCACTGCCACGCAGCTTGTGCACGATCAACCGCCGCTCGCGCCGTACGCCAAAGGTCCGCTGCTGCATGTCGATAATGCCGTCGACCATTGTACGCTCCGGCGCTCCATCCGCGCCGCTCGCGCTGGTCAGCAGCAACATGGTGCAATTGAGCATCGAGGCCAGTGTCTGCAGTTCATGCGCGAACCGCTTCATGGCAAACACGGACTCGGCCTGCGCCTCCACCGCGGACAGACCATCGAGAACCATGAACACGGCGTCGCGCGCCTGTACCTCTCGCCGGATCAACGCCAGCAGGCCTTTCAGCCCATCGTCCTCCAGCGCCTGATAGGCGCCAATATAGGCGATTTGAGTCGGGATTCGGCCAAGATCAAAGAACGTCATCGCGCTTAGATGCAGCATCATACGAGCGTGGCTTTCACCCAGCACGCTGATGAAGACAGATCGACCGGTCCGGTCCGCGTTATGGGCAATCTGATTGGCAAGGATGGTCTTGCCGGAGCCGGGAGGCCCCTGAACGATGTAGAGGCCTCCACGCAAAAAGCCGCCGCCGAGCACCTCATCCAATCCTGGAACGCCACTGGTCAGGCGCAGGATACCGTGCGGTTCAGCAGGCTCATCGTACGCTGTCATGACGCGGCACCATCCGGTTTGGTCGTGTGCAACTCCACCGTGAACGCCGCTCCGTTTCCGACCTCGCTTTGCACCGAGATGCGCCCTCCCATCGCGAGAGCGAGTCGTCCCGCGACCCACAAGCCAATGCCAAAGCCGCTGCCATGCCTATGATGCATCACCTGCTCGAAGCGCCCGAAGAGTCGGGCCTGCTGTTCCGACGACATGCCGACGCCTTCATCTTGAACCTCAATCAGCGCCCACCCCCGCGCCGCCCGAAGACGCACTTCAATTGGCTTGCCGGCGCCGAACCTGATAGCGTTGGACAGCAGATTATCGACGATCTGTTCCGTCGCGAGCGGATCGACGAAGCCGACGACACTGGCTTCGATAGCAGATTTCAAAACGCTGCCGGCACGGCTAGCCGGCGCGCGATACTTCTCCGCCACAGCCGCGACGAGCGCCGACAGATCGGTGGGTCGTGGTTCCAGCCGGAGATTGCCGCTCTCAATCCGCGTAACATCCAGCAATCGCGTCGCCCGTACAACATAATTCTCAACAAGATACTGCATGCGTTCCAGCATCTGTATGACGCGGGGCGGGCACGTATCGCCTGCCTTTCGAGCCGCGTTCAGCGCGAGCTCAGCGGTACCAAGGATCGGTTGCATCGGGTTGCGCAGTTCATGTGCCGCGACCGCAATAAAATCATCACGGGTACGAACTGCCGCTTCCAGTGCCGCTAAGCGCTGACGGAGTTCCGCTACCTCATGCTCTCGGTCAAAGTCGGCATCCACGATGACCGCAATTTGTCATGAGGCTGCTCGGCGTTCTACGCCACAATGTCGTGAGCGACATGAGAAACATGACCGTCCCGCGGTTCAGGAGGGTAACCGGCCCAGCCGGCATCGTCGCCATGTCCCGGCTACCCGGGTCCCGCCTGCCTGACAGGGTGGGTAAGGCCTGCCGCCGCGCCCGCGTTGAGCTGCCACTGCGGCGGAAACCGCCGCCTCTGACTTAGGAAGGCGCCAGCAGGCCCGATGCCGCGCCGCGCCATTTTCGACACAAGAAGGTCCCGGGCAACCGGCAGCCTGAACGTGCTGTGATCGCGACCGGCGCCGGGATCATGGCTCCCGGCTACCGGCCGCGGGTCTTGGTTCAGTTGATGTTGTAAAGCCTTGCCACGTTATCGTGGACGATCTTGCGCTGCGTGCTCTCGGAGAAGCCAGCAAGGTTCTCGCCCAGGATCTGATGGGAATCCGGCCACAGGCAATCGGGATGCGGATAGTCGGACCCCCACATGATCCGGTCCTCACCAATCAGCGGGACGATCGGTTCCAGGAACTTATCCTGCTGATAGGTAACGTATCCCTGCCGCCGGAAGTAATCAGACGGCTTCATCTTGAAGCCCAGTGCGCGCGCACGGTCGTGATACTCGGTGTCAAGCCGGTCGAAGACATAAGGCAGCCAGGTCACGCCGGACTCGCCAAGCACGAAGTTGAAGTCCGGGTAGCGCTCGCAGGCACCGGAGGCCAGGATGGAGACCAACACCTCCATTGTGTCCAATTGAAACAGCGCTGACCGGACCAGACGGTATTCGACGTAATACTCCTTCTCCATTTCCGGCGTGTCTGGCGCGCGTACCGCCTTGAAACCGGTGGAGTGGAAGGACACCGGGAACTTGCACTCGGCGCTTGCGCGCCACAATTCGTCCCAGTCATGGTGCCACAGCGGCAGGCCAACGCCCTTGAATGCCATGTCGCCGCCGCGCAGGCCCAGCTTGGCACAACGCCGCACCTCCGCCGCCGCGGATTTCGGATTGGAGTTCGGGATCAGCGCCAGCGGGAACACCCGGTTGGGATCGGACTTTTTCGCGAAGTCGGCGACCCAGTCATTGTAGATCGAGTCGCACCAGTCGCGGATCTCAAAGTTGGAGATGATCTCGTTGATCCGCAGGCAACCATAGACGATTTCCGCCTTGACACCGTCGCGGTCGAGATCCTTCACCCGCCACTCGGGATCCGTCGGGCGGGACACGGCGCCGCGATGGTAGTTCCATTCGAAACCTAGATCGGCCATTTCATCGACATGCGTGAACTGGCCGCGTTCGTACTTGGCGAAGCCAGGCCCGACACCGTTCCACATGCCCTGTTCCTTGCCGTCGACGATCCAATGCAGGCCGTCGTTGCGCTCCTCGGTCCAGGGCACCTGGCCCTTCCACTTCGCCGGCGCTGCCTCCGACCAAAGGTCAGGCGGGCAATAGGTCATGTCGATGTGGTTGTCAGCCGATATCAGTGGCAATGCCATCGGACGTGCTCCCTCCGTTGTGTGCTTATGCAGGAGAGGCTAGCGCGGTGTCCGGGGGGTGGCAATCGGTGCCGCGCAGCCGTGTCGATCAGGTACCAGACGTCATGTGTGCTTGCGCCGACTGTTCCATGATCGTCATGGCAGGCCGGGGCTCGCGATCCGTACCTCTTGTCATGTCCCAGCGAACGAGGCTTGATCGATTCCGCAAGGTTTGAGGGGTCGGCCTTCACCGACCATAACGGCATCAGCGCGACCCCTTCCACCGTTACATTTGGGCCGGCCTCCTGGTCATACCGCCGGAAACGGATACTTCTGCAGATACGGCATATACTCAGGCTCGACATCGATCTGCAGCGTGCCCAACACCCGCACGACCGCGTTGTAGAAGCCGATGGTCAGTGTCAGATCCACCACCTGCTCATTGCCAAGCTCCTTCTGCAGCGCGGCAAACGTCGCCTCCGCCATGGCTCCATCGCTGGTCATCTCGCGCGCGCCCTTCAGCACCAGCCGGTCCAGCGCCGACAGCTTGGTTGGCTTGCCCGCCGTGTCATCGATCAGCGCCTTGATGTCGTCGTCCGTCACCCCAAAGTCGTAGCCCAGCTTGACGTGGTGCGACCATTCATACGGCGAGCGGGCCAGCCAGCCGACCTGCAGGATCGCGAGTTCGCGAATGCGCGAATCCAGCTTGCTGCCGTAACGGATGTAGCCACCCAGCCCGGAGAAGGCGCGCGCCGCCTTGGGCGAATTCACCAGCGCCTTGAACAGCCAGATCGGGCGCTTCAGCAGATCCTGGTCCTCGGGCGCGAGGTCGGACACTTCGAGATAGGGTACGCGGGCCATCAGGTTTCCTCCTTCGGATGCGTCCACGATATAACCGCAGCCCGCGACCGCCAAACCGACCGGACCAATCATGCGCGCCATCGTCACATCCGCCGGCACCTTGACCTGCGACAATGAAACGTTCCGCGTCGCCCTGGGCAAGGGCGGCATCAGAGCCGACAAACGTGAAGGTGACGGCGCCACGCCGCTGGCAACGCTGCGCCTGGTGCGCGTGCTGTACCGGCCGGATCGCGAGCAGCAACCGGCCACCCAGGCGCCCGTGCAGGCGCTGACGCCGACCGATGGCTGGTGCGACGACCCCGCGCTGCCGGCCTACAATCAACCAGTCAGGCTGCCGATTGACGGCAGCGCCGAAGCGCTGTGGCGGGACGACACCCTCTACGACATCATTGGTGTGTTGGACTGGAACCTCGCGCCTGTCATCCCCGGACGCGGCTCTGCCATCTTCCTGCATATTGCGCGTCCCGACTACGGGCCGACCGAAGGCTGCATCGCGCTCGCGCCTGCGGACCTGCGCCGTATCCTGGCGATGGGGCTGACCGAGATCGTGGTCAGGGAATGAACCGCTCCGCTGCCGCCTGACACCGCAGCGCAACGCGGCAGGCGGCAACGATTCGGCCATCCGCCAGCACTCGTCCGGCGCGATCCCGCACATCCGCCAGAAAGTCAGCGTAGTAACAAACTGGCAGCGCGCCGCAATCGACATGGCGTGTGCGTTCCCGGTTGGCGACGAACATGTGATTGCCACCCGGCCGTCCCTCGATATCGAGGTTCTTGCGCAGTTCCAGCGTGCCATCCGTGCCGACCAGGAACAGCCGCCCGTCACCCCAGTCCTGCAAACCGTCAGGCGTGAACCAGTCGACGCGCATCGAGCCGGTCATGCCGCCGCCGCGCAGCGTGACCTCGGCAAAATCCTCGAAGCCGGGTGGCGCTGTGCCGAAGCAGCCGATCATGGCGTGCGCGACCACTGGCTCACTCGTGCCCGCAAAGGCCATGAACGTATCGATCGAGTGGACACCGATGTCGTTGATGATCCCGCCATAGGCAGGCTTGTCGAAGAACCAGTCCGGCCGCAGTGCCCGGTTCAACCGGTGCGGCGCCAGGCTGGTCAGCGATACCAGGCGCCCGAGTTCGCCCGACTGCGCAACGCGCAGCGCCTCCTGCACCGCCGGCGAGAGCAGGGTGCCGAGCGCGACCGACCAGATGCGGCCGGTCTCACGCATTGTGGCCTCAACCGCATCCAGTTGGTCGATGTCCACGACGCCTGGCTTGTCGACCATCACGTCCTTGCCGCGCCGCATCGCCTCAATCGCCAGCGCCGCGCGATCCCGTGGCACCGCGGCGATGACGATGAAGTCCACCGATGGGTCATCCAGCAGCCTGGATCGTTCCAGCGCCGGCAGGTACGAAAAGCGCTTTTGGAACCCGGCCAGCACACGCGGATCGGTCGTCACCGGATCGTAGCCGATGCATTCGGCCCCGGCGGCGAGCAACCCGGCGGTCAGGTCGTAGATATGGCGGTGGTCCAAGCCGATGGCAGCGAATCGCAGCATGACGCTGGCTCCCCAAGCATGGGACCGCGGAGAGCCGAGGGGCGGCCGCCCGCGCGTCCAACAGAAGCACGTGGTTCACATCTGTCCGTCTGCGGCGTCAAACGGCCACGACTTTAGGTACCGTCCCACCATCTTCCCGCCGCCGCAACCACGGTCCAGAATGCGGCGCTTTGAATCCCTGGGAAGAGGAACCGCCCAATGGCCAATCGTATTGCGGTCGTCACCGGTGCCGGCAGCGGCATCGGCCGCGCGTCGGCGTTGAACCTGCTGAAATCGGATAGTGGCGGCCCCTGGGACGTCGTGCTGGTCGGACGCCGCAAGGAGATGCTGGAGGAGACCGCCGGCATGGGTCCGGCCGGCCGAACGCTGGTCGTGCCGACCGACGTGTCCGATCCGGCGGCGGTGGACGCGCTGTTCGCGCAGGTAAAGTCGAAATACGGCCGCTGCGACATGCTGTTCAACAACGCCGGCGGCAATGTGCCGACCACCAATTTTGGCGATTTCACCTTCGACATGTGGCGCCGCGTGCTCGCGGTGAACCTCGACGGCATGTTCCTGTGCGCCAACGCCGCGTTCCGGATGATGAAGGAGCAGTCGCCGCAGGGCGGCCGCATCATCAACAACGGCTCGATCTCGGCGCACAACCCGCGGCCGGGTTCGGTCGCCTACACCTCCAGCAAGCATGCGGTAACCGGCCTGACCAAGTCCATCGCGCTTGACGGGCGGCAATTCGATATCGTGTGCGGCCAGATCGATATTGGCAACGCCGCGACGCCGATGACGGCGCGCACGACCAACGGGCAGTTGCAGCCAAACGGGCAGATGATGGTAGAGCCGCGGATGGACGTGGACCATGTCGGCCAGCAGGTAGCGTTCATGGCCAGCCTGCCGCTGGAATCCAACGTGCAGTTCGTCACCATCATGGCGACCAAGATGCCGTGGATCGGCCGCGGCTGACGATTCGCTGGTGAACGGGCCATTCGCGGTCTCAATGCTGCTTTGTGCCGCGGCTGGCCCCGCATGTCCCCGGGCCTTCCCCCGGGGGCGCCTTCGATCGACAACGTTCCATAACGTTTATGGATCGAATGCCCGGCATTCAAGGTTTCGTCGTGCGATTGACCCGGCTGATTGTGCACGGCGCGATGGCGTGATCGCGCCGTGCCGTGAGGTAATGAAACCATCGATGGACGCCGATAAACGCCGATACAGTGATGTAGCTATTCGATCTGATGCGTGGCGCTTCGTGGTCAAAGGCGTTTGTGAGTTTCACGCGTCGGTACCAGTCACGCTCAATTATGCTGAGCCACGGAGCACATATTTTTCAAGCAAAGATTACATGAAGACTCCTAAGCGGCGTAATGAACGGATATCAGAATGGAAACCATCGGCGTTCATCGGCGTTCATCGGCGGTTTTCCTACTCTTGGCAGGTGCGCCTCCTAAGCGGTCTGTTAGCAAGCCTCACAAGACCACCGACGACCATCGATAGACGTCGCGTCTGCGGCGCGCGCACCTGCGCTGACGCTATGCGCTTGTGCTGCAGTGACAAATGCCGAAAAGGTGAAACTAATCCTGCAACGTTGGACCACGCGCGGGCTAAAGCCTCACGCGGTTTGTGCACCCTTCATTCAGTACTCAACGCGTGCAAGCCGGGGCCACAGCCGGTTGGTAGTGTCGGGTTCGCTACGGTTACACCAGACGTCGCGACAACGCAGTTGCAACAAGCGGACGCGCTCACCAGGCACAATGGGACCGCTCCGACGGCTCTAGCGGGCGGCCAGTCGCCGCTGCCCGTCGGGTGCCCGTGATGCTGCAACGGCGTCGCCTGCTCACGACTGCCGCGACCGGCCTCATCCCGGCGATCGCCGCTGCCGCGCCCAAGGTGAAGGAAGGCCCGTCCGTCCCGCTGACGGTCGAGACGCAGCGCGGCAAGGTCAGGGGCACGCTGGAAGACGGTGTTCGCGTCTTCCGGGGGATTCCCTACGGCGCGGCGACCGATGGGCTCAACCGTTTCCGGGCGCCGAAGCCGGCGAAGCCCTGGGCGGGCGTGCGCGACGCCATCGCTTATGGTCCGATGTGCCCGCAACTGCCGCCGGAAAAGCCCGGCCTGATGGCGTCCTGGACCTATGACAAAGAGGCCAGTGAGGACTGCCTGCTGCTGAATGTCTGGACACCGGGTCTGCGCGACCAGCGTAAGCGGCCGGTCATGGTTTGGTTCCACGGTGGCGGCTTCACCAGCCTGTCCGGATCACGCAACGTGTTTGACGGCACCAGGCTGTGCAAACGCGGCGACGTTGTGGTGGTCACCGTCAATCACCGGCTGAATGTTTTCGGCTTTCTCTACCTGGCTCATCTGACCGGCGCCGAATTCGCCGAGTCCGGCACCGCCGGCATGTTGGACCTGGTCGCCGCGCTAAAATGGGTGCGCGTCCATATCGCGGCGTTCGGCGGCGATCCGGGGAACGTTACGGTCTTTGGCCAGGGCGGCGGCGGCGCCAAGGTCAGCACGCTGATGGCCATGCCGATGGCCCGCGGCCTGTTCCACAAGGCGATCGTGCAGAGCGGATCGTTTCTCGAGGCACTCACGCCGGACGAGGCAACAAAGTATGCAGCCGCCTACCTTGCTGTGCTGGACATGAAGCCGGCTGACATTGCGCGCCTGTCCAAGCTGCCGGCGGATCGCCTGCTTGCTGCATACGCGCGCATGATGTCCGCCCCGGGACCGCGCCCTGGCTTTGGCCCTGTGGTTGACGGCATTGCGCTGCCGAAGGGCCCCTGGCAGCCGGACGCACCGCCGGTCTCGGCCGGCATTCCAATGATCATTGGCAGCACTCGTACCGAAACGACGTTGCTGGCGGCTGTCACGCCGTCTCTGCTTGAACAGGATGAGGCGGCATTGCGGCGCAACCTGGCTCCCTGGTTGCCGGAGAAGGAGAGTCCCCGCGTGATCGCCGGCTTCCGCAAATTGATGCCGAAAGCGTCGCCCGCAGAACTTTTCTTTGCGATCACCAGCGACCGACGCGTGCGCCAACTCGCCTGGACGCAGGCAGAACGCAGGGCGACGCAGGCCGCTACCGGAACGGCATCAGCTGCGGGCGCGCCGGGTGTGCCGGCGGGGTCCGGAGCGGCTGCCGGCACGGCGCCGGTGTTTCTTTACGAGCTGGACTGGACCACGCCGGTGGACGACGGCAGATGGGGTGCGCCCGAGACGCTCGACATTCCATTTGTGTTCGACAATGTCGCCCGCTCCGAGTCGATGGTCGGCACCGGACCTGCGCCGCAGCGTCTGGCGGACCTCATGAGCAGTGCCTGGATCGCTTTTGCCCGCACCGGCACCCCAAGTGCCGATGGCCTGCCTGCGTGGCCGCCATTCACGCCGATGGACAGAGCGACGATGGTGTTCGACACCCAGTCGCGCGTGATGAAGGATTTTCGCGGCGAAGAGCGCGCGCTGCTCGCCTCCCTGCCGCCTCTGCGTGTCTACCGGTAGCCGGATGGCACGCCCGCCCAGCCCCCTTCCCTCGGTGGATGCCCTGCTGCAGGCGCCCGAATCGTACGTGCTGCTGCAGCGCTTCGGCCGTACCGCCGTTACGGCGGCGCTGCGGAGCGTGCTGGCCGATCGTCGCTCTGCGCGTGAATTTGGCGCCGCCGCCGGCGATCTGATCGACGAGGCCGCCAACCGCCTTGCGGCGCGCTTCGCCCGCTCGCAGCGCCCGGTATTCAACCTGACCGGCACCGTATTGCACACCAACCTGGGGCGGGCGCCGCTGCCGCCGGAAGCCGGGGAGGCCGCCGCCGCAGCGCTGCAGAGCGCAACAAGCCTGGAATTTGACCTGGATACCGGACGCCGGGGCGAGCGCGACGACCATGTCGCGCCGCTGCTGTGTGAACTCACCGGCGCCGAGGCAGCGACCGTCGTCAACAACAACGCCGCCGCCGTCATGCTGGCACTAAATACTATTGCACTTGGCAAACAGGTCATCGTGTCCCGCGGCGAACTGATCGAGATCGGCGGAGCGTTTCGGGTGCCGGACATCATCGCGCGCTCCGGCGCAGTGCTGCGCGAGGTCGGCACGACCAACCGCACGCATGCAAGCGATTATCGCGACGCAATTGGTGCGGAGACCGGCGCTTTACTGCGCGTGCACCAGGCGAATTACGCGATCAGCGGGTTCACCGCCGCAGTGCCAACGCCGGACCTCGCCGCCATTGCCCATGACGCCCGCCTGCCGCTGGTAGAGGACCTGGGCAGCGGCAGCCTGGTTGACCTGGAACGCTGGGGCCTGCCGCATGAACCGACACCGCGCGAGTCACTGGATGCCGGCGCGGATCTTGTCACGTTCTCGGGCGACAAGCTGCTGGGTGGGCCGCAGGTCGGACTGATCGTCGGCAACAAGACGTGGATTACCGCCGTCAACCGCAATCCCCTGAAGCGGGCGCTGCGCGTGGACAAGGGACGGCTGGCGGCGCTGGAGGCCGTGCTGCGGCTGTACCAGATGCCCGAAACCTTGGCGGACCGCCTTCCGGCGCTGCGGCTGTTGACTCGTCCCGAAGCCGACATCAACGCAACGGCGCAGCGGGTTGCCGCCGTGCTCGCCACGATATGGCCGGACCGGCCGGTGCGGGTAGAACCGTGTCGCAGCCAGATCGGCTCCGGCGCGTTGCCGATCGATCTGCTGCCGTCGGCCGCCGTGACAATCGGGGGCGCCGATCTGGAAGGACTTGCTGCCTGGCTGCGACGACTGCCGCGTCCGGTGGTCGGCCGTATTGCCCATGCTCGGCTGTTCCTTGACTGCCGCTGTCTGGAAGCGGCGGATGAGGCCAGCTTTATTGCTCAGTTCCGCTGACTGGCCGATACTGGGCGCGGAGGAGAAGCGGTCCCGGTGGACCGGCCGGACTTCAAACCCGGTTGGGGCGGCACAGCAGTCCCGGGCAGGTTCGACTCCTGCTCTCTTCCGCCGGGTTCGCTTTTGCTTATCGGCCCGCGATCGAGCCGAGGGCTTCCGGCCGAGCAGCTTCTATCGCCTATGCTGCGACCTCTGTGGCAGAGGCGCAACAGTGTGACCTTATCGACTAATCGGTCGTTCGCATCACTCGCCATCGTTGGCCTTTGGGGTTATTGCTTCATCAGCGAAAAGGCGGGGTCCCATTGTCTTACCTGGTGGTCGGCCCGTTTCGCCCGGTTGGTGAAGAGATCAAGGAGAGAGTACGATGAACTTCCGCAGGGCACTGGTTGCCGCCACGATCCTGGCGATGCCAATCGCGGCGAGCGCTCAGCCGGTTACCGGTATTTATCTGGGCGGCGCTGTCGGGCCTGACTTCCCGCTGAACCAGAAGGTCAAGAACCTCAGCGTCGGTAATGGCACGCTGGGCGGCCTCTCCACGTCGGGCGACATGAAGTTCGGCACCGGCATCGCTGGCGAAATGTCCCTCGGCTGGGGTTTCGGCAACGGTCTGCGCGCTGAAGTCGAAGGCCTGTATGTCAACACCAAGGGCAAGGGCCTGACCGGCTTCACCCGTGGGTTCAACCCCAACGGCGGTGGCACGCAGCAGAAGTATGGCCCCATGGTCAACGTGCTGTACGACTTTAACAACCTGAGCCCGATGTTCGTGCCGTATATCGGTGCCGGCGTCGGCGCGCTGTGGATCAACGACGATCTGCATGCCTACAACACTGGCACTTTCACGTCCGGTGCCAACACGGTGACTCCGGGCGGCCTGAAGGCGCAGACCAACAACGCGATCAACACCGTGTTCGCCTATCAGGCGATCGTTGGTTTTGCCGTGCCGATTGCCAGCGTCCCTGGCTTGGCCGTGACCGCCGACTACCGCTTCCTGGGCACGACCGGCAACCGCTCCGACTCGGCCGTCTACACGACGTCGGTTGGTGGCCGGACTGGCACGGCAACCGGCAAGATCCAGATGGGCCCGACCTATGACAACCAGGTCATGTTCGGTGTCCGCTACAACTTCGGTCGCGCACCGGCTCCGGTGGCTGCTCCGGTCGCCCCGGCTCCTGCGCCGATCTCGCGCTCCTATCTGGTGTTCTTCGACTGGGATAAGTACAACCTGACCGATCGCGCCCGCCAGATCGTCGCCGAAGCGGCTGCGAACTCCACGAAGGTCCAGTACACGAAGATCGAGGTTAACGGTTACACCGACACCTCGGGCACGCCGAAGTACAACATGGGCCTGTCGATCCGCCGCGCCCAGGCGGTGGCTGCTGAACTGGTCAAGAACGGCGTTCCGAAGAACGCCATCGCGATCCAGGGCTTCGGCGAGACGAACCTGCTGGTGCCAACCGGCCCGAACGTTCGTGAGCCGCAGAACCGCCGCGTCGAAATCATCATCAAGTAAGTTCGACGTCAGGACTGAGTTGAACGGGGGCACCTTCGGGTGCCCCTTTTCGTTTCGGCAGGCTGCCGCCGATCAAAACGTGCCGCAGGCGTGGGTGACGATCATTCCCACCTGCTCCTGGCGGAACCGCTCCTGGTACTGCGTCCGAATCCGACTGACGGCGGCCAAGCTCTCCGGGACGTCAGGGAGCGCGACACGGATCAGGTAGCTCTGTTCACGCAGGGTCTTGCGGCTGACCGGGCTCATCCAGGCGCCGTAGCCCTCATGCACAGTGTAGCCGTTCGGCAAGTTGAGGGTGACGGTATCGTCCAGAAATACCCGCCACTCCCTATCACTGACGTCGGCCCGGCCGGCCACCGCGCGGCCGAAAAGCAGGTCGAAGACCAGCATGGGTGAGCCGTAGCCCGGCTTGCACACGGAGTCAGCCGGCGCAGAGCAGCTTGGCAGGATCGCGGCCGCAAGCAGCAGAAACACGACCGTGGCCGTACGCCTGGACACGCAACGACGAGAGTTACGGCCGCCGAAAGCGCCAGCGCGGAGCGGTTGTGGGGCGCCGGATGCGATCGGCTGCAGTTCAGGCATTATCGATGACTCCTTCAACGTTTGCTCTCGTCGGTTCACCGGCCGGGTCTACGTGGCTGGCCAGATGCGCGATCGGCGTCAGTTGTGCTGGTGGCATGGGCTTCGACTCTAAACGCCGAGGCCGGCAGAGGGCCATTGCGACGATGATCGGGCGTCGTGTCACACGAAACTGCGCTGCCGAGGAACCGGACGACCGGCACCGCCAGCAGCCGCGGCAGCTCATATGGCCGGGCGGCGCGGGCGCAGCGTCGGGCGGAAACGCTGATCAAGACCTGCGTGTTTAGAGGCGCCAGTCTCCTGTCGGATGCAGCGGACGCCATGCCCCCTCCAAAGTCCAAGCTCGGCTCTGCCGGCCCGACAGGTGAGTGGCCACCAGGAGCGGAACGGCCATCGTGCTGACGTACAGCCCGGCACGCTGCAACCGTGTCAGGGGAAGCTCACACGATCATCTTGGAAAACGTCGCGCGACTCCACGTCCGCTTGCTGTCCGGCTATCCCACGAAGACGGCGAATGGCTGCGCTCTCAGCCCTTCCCCAGAAGAATGACATTGGATCGATCGGTAGCCCTGTGGGCAGGCGCAACAACCTTGCTCAGGAGTTGTGGCGACACGTTCCACTGGCGGCCGTCGCTGGTAATAACCGTGACCGTCTTCTTGTTGTACCGCACCAGCACGCCCTCGACACGTTCCTGTGCAGCCGGTTGGAAGCTCACGCGGTCACCAATCTGGTATTCCAGCATATCCTTATGGGCGCGCATCTGCTGAATCAGGCGAAGGCGCGCCACAACGCGGTGGTTGAGATCAATAAGCTCGGCTTCGGTTAGCGTGTCGATGTCGATCTTCATCGCGAGCCTGTCGTTCAGGATCAAGAAGCGGACGATTCGCCGGCGACGATTATCCGCATGTCTGTCGTGCTTGTCACTTTGCTCCTGCAGACCCCGGCGGTGCCGCTGGCGGTCGGCATCAACGCTCGTTGCAAATAAAAGTATACACTGGACTTCGGCATAGATCGTGGACGGCGTCAAGCCGTCCATAACAACGAAGAAATAGAGCCACCCTTGGCCGGTACCGCCTCAACGCATCAATCAGGCGACTCCGGCCACGACGCCCTCACACGTCCAGGTTCGCAACCTTCAGCGCGTTGCCGACGATGAACTCCCGCCGCGGCTCCACCACGTCGCCCATCAGCGTCGAAAACACCTGCGCGGCATCCTCGGAATCGCCCACCTTCACCTGCAACAGCGTCCGCACCGCCGGGTCCAGCGTGGTCTGCCAAAGCTGATCAGGGTTCATCTCGCCCAGACCCTTGAAGCGCTGGATCGTCAGCCCGCGCCGACCATGGCCGATCATCGCGTCGAACGCGGTGGCCGGGCCGGCGACGGACGCCTCCCGAGCGTCCAGCTTGAGCGTGGCCGGGCCGGCAAAACGCTCTGCCAGCGCGGCCATGCGATCGGTCAACCAACGCGCCTCGGCACTACGCAGCGACGCCGGGTCGAGGAAATACCGCTCGGCCACGCCACGTACCGTGCGCGACAGCGATAGTCCCCCATCGGCCGACACCACCCACCCCTGCTCCGTCGGCAGCGATACGGCGTTCAGCCGCCGGGCGAATTCCGGCGCGTTGGCCGTGGCGCGTGCCGCGTCAGACGTCAGCACGCCGGCGATCGCCGCCTGCTCCAGCAGCGCCACCGGGATCACCGAGGATAGCCGCTTCAGGTTCAGGCACGCCTCCCGCAGCAACGGCACCTCGCCCTGGAGTTCATCCTTCTCCAGCACCCGGCCGCCGCTGTAGGTCAGCCGAGCGTCCGACAATGCCTTGTCGAGCAGGAATGCCTCTAGCGCCCCATCGTCCTTCAGGTAGCGCTCATCATTGCCCCGCTTGGCTCTGTAGAGCGGTGGCTGGGCGATATACAGGTGCCCGCGCTCGATCAGCTCGCGCATCTGGCGGAAAAAGAAGGTCAACAGCAGCGTGCGGATATGCGAGCCATCGACGTCGGCGTCCGTCATGATCACAATGCGGTGATAGCGCAGCTTCGCTGCGTCAAAGCCGCCCTGCTCGACCGGACCGGAGCCGATGCCGGTGCCCAACGCTGTGATCAGCGTGCCAATCTCCTGCGATGACAGCATACGGTCGAACCGTGCTCGTTCAACATTCAGGATCTTGCCCTTCAGTGGCAGGATCGCCTGGAACTTGCGGTCGCGTCCCTGCTTTGCGGAACCGCCTGCGCTGTCACCCTCGACGATGAAGATCTCGCACTTCGCCGGATCGCGCTCCTGGCAGTCGGCCAGCTTGCCAGGCAGCGTGGACACATCCAGCACGCCCTTGCGCCGCGTCAGTTCGCGCGCCTTGCGGGCGGCCTCCCGCGCTGCGGCGGCATCCATCACCTTCTGGATGATCGACTTCGCCTCTTTCGGATGAGTCTCGAACCAGTGCGCCACGGCGTCGGCCACTGCCGCCTGAACCACCGGCTGCACTTCGGACGACACCAGCTTGTCCTTGGTCTGTGACGAGAACTTCGGGTCTGGCACCTTGACCGACAGGACGGCGGTCATGCCTTCCCGCATGTCTTCACCGACGAGGTCCAGGGAGTCCTTCTTCCCCATGCCCTGAGCATATTTCGTCACGACGCGGGTCAGCGCCTGGCGGAAACCGGCCAGATGGGTGCCGCCATCCCGTTGCGGGATGTTGTTGGTGAAACACAGCATCGTTTCGTGAAAACTGTCGTTCCAGGACAGCGCGAACTCCACCCGGATGCCCTGGGCGTCATCCGACACGCGCAGGCTGATGGGCGGCGTGAACACGGCCGTCTTCGACCGGTCGAGCCACTCGACGAACGCGACCAGGCCGCCCTCATAGTGCATCACCGCCTCAACCGCCGGCGCATGGCGTTCGTCGCGCAGCACGATGGTCATGCCGGAGTTCAGGAAAGCCAACTCGCGCAGACGCCGCTCGAGCAGGGCGAAGTCGAACTCGGTCTTGGTAAAGGTGCCGGTGCTCGGCTTGAACGTCACCTCGGTCCCGCTCACGCGGTCGGTGGTGCCGGTAATCGCCAGCGGGGCATCCGGCTCGCCGTGCTGGAAGCGGATGTAGTGCTCCTGCCCCTGGCGCCAGATACGCACCTCCATCCACTCGGACAGCGCGTTCACCACCGCGGCGCCGACGCCGTGCAGGCCGCCGGACACCTTGTAGGAGTTCTGGTTGAACTTGCCGCCGGCGTGCAGCTTGGTCAGCACCACCTCGGCGGCGGAAATGCCTTCTTCGGGGTGGATATCAGTCGGGATGCCGCGGCCGTCATCGCGGACGGTGACGCTGCCATCGCCGTTCAGGATCAGCTCGACACGCCTGGCGAAGCCGGCCTGGACCTCATCCACCGCGTTATCGATGATTTCGAAGGCCATGTGATGCAGGCCGGAGCCGTCATCGGTATCGCCAATATACATGCCTGGCCGGCGGCGGACGGCATCGAGCCCCTTGAGGACTGAAATGGACGCGGCATCATAAGCTTCGGGATCGGACTCAGGCGGCGGAACGGCGTTATCGGACATGCCGGAAAGCGACTCCAGATTCGCAGAATGGATACTCTAGATATATAGCGCCTACAGCGCCGGGGTGACAGGGACTTCGGCGTGAAAACGCGTATCCGCCAGTAACGCTCCCTCGCCTGTCGCATAGGCGTCCGCCTGGCCCCTCAGCGGCAGGAAGGTCTCGCTGTCCGTCCCGGTGATGAAGGCCTGGCCAGGCAGGGCCATCAGCGCATCCCACAATGCCTGGCGGCGGCCGGTGTCCAGGTGCACCGCCGGCTCGTCCAGCAGCAGCAGCGGCGGGACGCCGCGAGCGGTGGCGATCAGCCCGGCATGGGAGAGCACCACGCCGATCAGCAGCGCCTTCTGCTGCCCGGTGCTGGCCTGCGCCGCGGGCAGCCCGGTCGCGGCATCCGTCAGCAGCATGTCCGTCCGATGCGCCCCCAGGCCGGTGCTGCCAGCCGCCGTGTCGCGCCCACGGGCGGCCTCGAGTCCAGCGCGCAGCCAGTCCTCCACCGCCAGGGCCGGCTCCTGCGCCAGGCGTTCCGCGATCGGGCAGTCCAGCGCGATATGCGCCTGCGGGAAGCCGCCGGTGACCTGTTCGTTCAGGCGGTTCACCAGCGAGAGGCGGGCGGCCGTGGCGGCGACGGCATGGCGGGCGATCGCATCCTCGACTGCATTCAGCCATGCGCGATTGTGTCGGCCTTCGGCCAGCAGGCGATTGCGGTTGCCGACGGCCGTGTCGTGCGCCGCCATCTCCCGCGCGTGGCCGGGCTCCATGGCCCATACCAGGCGGTCCAGGAAGCGCCGGCGGCCTGAGAGGCCTTCCTGGAACAACCGGTCCATGCGCGGGGTCAGCCAGACCGCAGCGATGCGGCGCGCAATCTCCGCCTGGCTGCGGGGCGTTGCACCGTCGAGCCGGAAGACCCGGCGGTCGGCGCCTTCAGCACCCGCCGGCGGGGTACCTGTCCCGATCTCCGTTGCGCCCTCTGGCGTGTCGAAGCGCGCCGCCACTGCCCAGGAGCCGGATCCGCCGTGGCGCGGCAGGTCGGCGTTGCGGGCGCTGCGCAGGCCGCGGCCCGGCACCAGCAGCGACAGCGCCTCCAGCAGGTTGGTCTTGCCGCTGCCGTTCGGGCCGTAGAGCACGCTGATCCTGGCCGCCGGGCGCCAGGTGAGCGCGGGGTAGGTGCGGAAGTCGGTCAGCACGAGTCGGGTCAGGCGCAGCACGCGCACAAGATGGCGATCTGCGGCCACCGCGAAAAGATGGAGAACAATTTGTATGCTTTGCGGTCAGGTTTGCGGGTAGCGTTGCAGCGGGCGGGCGCAGGGCTGCCCGGCTTCAATCGATAACGCAGCGAGTCCGGCACGAACCGGCCGCTTTCAGGAGGCTTCAACATGCTGAAAGACCGTGCCGTCGCGCGGCGGTCAGTGCTGGCCGGGACGGCCAGCATCCTGTTCGCTCCCGCCATCATCCGCAGCGCCCGCGCCGCCCAGCGCGGCGTGACAGACACCGAGATCATCATAGGCACAATGACGGACCTGTCCGGTGTCACTGCTGTCCAGGGCGTCAACAACGCCAACGCCATGCGCATGGCGTTCGACGAGGTCAATGCGCGCGGCGGCATCCACGGCCGGAAGATCCGGTGGATCTGCGAGGACAACCAGTACATCGTCCCTAAAGCAGTGCAGGCGATGAACAAGCTGCTGAACCGCGACAACATCTTCTTCGCCATCGGCAATGGTGGCACGCCGCATAATGAGGCGGTGATGCCGGCGATGTTCGAGCTGAACGTGCCGAACGTCTTCCCGCTGACCTGCGCCCGGTCGATGTATGAGCCGTTCAACCGGCTCAAATTCGGGCAGTTCTCGTCGTACTACGACCAGATGCGCGCAGCGGTGAAGTATTTCGTCGGCGAGCGCGGCAAGAAGACCGTTGGCTCGATCTACCAGGAGACCGATTTCGGCAAGGATGTGCACGCCGGGGCCGTGGCACAACTCGAGGCGATGGGCATGAAGGTGGCCGCAATCAGTGCCCACCGCCCGACCGATACCGACTTCAACGCCGCGGTGGCTCGGATGCACGATGCCGGCTGCGACCTGATCTGCATGGGCACCATTGTGAAGGACACCACGCTGATCCTGCAGACGGCGCGCAAGCTGGGCTGGAATGTCGATTTCTGCGGCCAGTTCGCCAGCTACTCTACCGCGGTCGCCGAGGCGCCGGGCGGACCCGCCGAGGGCTTCTACTCCATGGCGCCGGCGCTCTACCGATATCCGGACTTCCCGGACCCGAAGGTGCAGGCCTTCACCACCGGCTACAGGCAGCGCTACGGCATCGATGTGAACTACCTGGGTGAGGCGGGCTATACCTGCGCCACCTTCGTCTCTGCCGCGTTGGAGAAGGCTGGGCGTGATCTGACGCTGGACAGCTTCATTGCCGGGATGGAGAGCATGAAGGACTGGCGCGACATCTTTGGCGGCCCACCGCTGTCGCTGAGCGCGAGCAACCACCATGCGTCGAACCAGTCGTTCCTGTCGGTGGTGAAGAACGGCAAGTGGGTGCCGGTGATCGACGCGCCACTGAGTTTCTGAGCCTATCGGCCGCCGCGGGTTTGCGTCGAACATCGGCGCAAGCTCCACCGGTCGGTGGCGGCCGCCCTGCTGCATCGACGTGGTTCATGCGGGTCGCCCGCAGGGGGTAGCGCGCGTTCGCCATCGCCATGCGATTGCGGCGGCCCCTCTGCTGCGCGCGGATATTTTACAGCCGCCGCCGTTTCGGTTTAGCGTCGGTATGCGCCACCGTGGCGCGACAGCAATGAAGTCGTGAAGACGCCGTACGCCGGCTCGTTCCGGCGGCGACAGGGAGAGATACGTCGATGAGTCAAATCAGCGCCATCCGGCGCCGTTCGCTGCTGGCCGGATCCGCAAGCCTGCTGTTCGCCCCCGCCATTATCGGCAAGGCCCGCGCCGCAACACGCGGCGTTTCCGACTCCGAGATCATCATCGGCATGATGACTGACCTGTCCGGCGTCACCGCGGTCCAGGGCAGCAATGCCGCCAAGGCCATCCGCCTCGCATTTGACACCGCCAACGCCCAGGGCGGCATCGCCGGGCGCAAGATCAGGTTCATTGTTGAGGACGATGAGTACCTGGTGCCGAAAGCGGTGCAGGCGATGAATAAGCTGCTGAACCGGGACAATATCTTTATCGCTGTCGGATGCGGCGGCACGCCACATGTCGACGCGGTCGCGCCGAGCATGGTCGAGAAGCAGGTGCCGAACGTCTTCCCACTGACGTGCGCCCGCTCGATGTTCGAACCGTTCAATCGTTACAAATTCGGTCAGTTCTCGTCGTACTACGACCAGATGCGTTCCGCGGTGAAATACTTTGCCGAGAAGCGCGGTAAAAAGACCATCGGCATGATGTACCAGGACACCGACTTCGGTAAGGACAACTTCGCCGGGGCGCAGGCGCAGGTGGCGGCGATGGGGATGAAGCTGGCCGCGGTGACCGCGCACCGGCCGACCGATACCGACTTCAACGCCGCGCTGCAGGTGATGAAGGACGCGAAATGCGACGTCATCATGATGGGCACGATCGTCAAGGACACCACGATCATCTGCCAGACCGCGCGCAAGATGGGCTGGGATGTGGACCTGGTCGGCCAGTTCGCCAGCTACTCGACCGCCGTGGCCGAGGCGCCCGGCGGCGCGGTCGAAGGCTTCTACTCGATGTCGCCGGCGTTGTATCGTTACGCTGACGACCCACGGCCGAAGGTGCAGGAGTTCTTCAAGGCCTATCGCGCGGCGTATGGCATTGACCCGAACTATTTGGGCGAGGCCGGGTACACACAGGCGCTGTTCGTGCTGGATGTGCTGCGCAAGGTCGGGCGCGACCTGACGACGGATAGTTTCATTGCCGGTATGGAAAGCATGAAGGACTGGCGCGACATCTTCGACGGGCCGCCGCTGTCGCTCAGCGCTACCGACCACCACGCCTCGAACCAGTCCTTCCTGTCTGTCGTAAAGAACGCGCGCTGGGTACCGGTGGTCGAGCAGCCACTGAGCTTCTGACCGCCGCGCCGGATGGGCTACACTCGTGGTCCATCCGGAAGGAGGATTGCATGAGCGTCACCATCTACCACAACCCGAACTGCAGCACGTCGCGCAATGTGTTGGCGATGATCCGCGAGTCGGGACAGGAGCCGAAAATCATTGAGTACCTGAAGACGCCGCCGTCGAAGGTGGAGTTGCAGGACCTGATCACCCGCGCCGGGCTGAAGCCAAGCGAGGCAGTGCGGCGCAAGCAGGCGCAGTTTGGCGAGATGGGATTGGACAAGCCGGGCGTGACGGAAGAGCAGATCCTGGACGCGATGGCCGTCACGCCCATCCTGATCGAGCGGCCGATTGTCGTTACCGACAAGGGCGTGCGGCTGTGCCGTCCGAAGGAGAAGGTGCAGGAGATTCTGCCAGGGTAAACGGCACCACCAGGGACAATGACAGGCTCGATCGCGAAGATCGGGCCTGTACTGGTGCGCGGCGTCGGCCAATCATGGCGCCGCCGGAGGGCCCTGGCTATGCCGCGCGTATCTTTCCAAGGAATCCATCGACCTCGGCGCGCAGCGTTTCGGCTTGCTTGCCAAGTTCACCCGCTGCCGACAGCACCTGCGTGGCCGCGGCCCCTGTGGTGTTTGCGCCCTGCGACACGTTGGCGATGGACGCCGAGACGTCCTGCGTGCCTTTCGCCGCCTCCTGCGTGTTGCGGGTCATCTGGGCCGTGGTGGCACCCTGTTCCTCCATCGCGGCCGCAATGGTCGTGGAGATGTCGTTCACCTCATTGATCGTCGCACTGATCGCGCGAATCGCATCGACAGCCTCCTTGGTCGCCTGCTGGATCGCCTGGATCTGCGCACCAATCTCCTCGGTTGCCTTGCCCGTCTGACTGGCAAGCGCCTTCACCTCGCTGGCGACGACAGCAAAGCCTTTGCCTGCGTCGCCGGCGCGAGCCGCCTCGATCGTGGCATTCAATGCCAGCAGGTTGGTCTGGCCGGCGATGCCGTTGATGATGGAGACCACGTCCTCGATCCGTTGCGCCGCCTCTGACAGGCTTTGCACCTGCTGGTCGGTGTGCCGCGCGCTTTCCACCGCCTTGGCGGTGATCTGCGCGGCACGGGCAACCTGGTGGCTGATCTCGCCGGCCGACGCCGCCATTTCCTCGGTCGCCGCTGCCATGGTCTGCACATTCGCAGAAGCCTGCTCTGCCGCGGCGGCCATGGTGGACGCTTCGGTGTTCGTCTGGTTTGCGGTCTGCGACATGCTTTGCGCTGTCGCCTGCATCTGGGTCGAGGCCGATGCCAGCGACTGCAGCATGTTCCGCACGGACGTATCGAACGACGTGACGTAACCGTCGACGGCGCGCTGCCGCTGTTCCTTGCGCTCGCGCTCCTTCGCCTGCTCCGCCGAGAGATCACTGGCCTTGATCATGTTGGCCTTGAACACCTCGACCGCCCGGGCCATGTCGCCGACCTCATCTTTGGCATCGAGCGACGGCACGCTCAGCGCCGTATTGCCGCTGGCAAGTTGATGCATGGCCTTTGTCATACCGGCCAGTGGCGCAGCAATGCTCCGGCCAATCAGGTAGGCAATGAACATCCCAATCAGCACCGCCAGACCGCCGACAACCAACTGCATTGTGCCCGCCGTGCTGGCCGTTTCCACTGCCTCGGTCCGAGCGGACTGAAATTGCGTGCTGAGCTTACTCGTCCAGTTGGTAAGATGTTGCTCAAGCTTTACAATCGCCGGCACCATCTGCTCGTAATAAAGCTGCTTGTTGGTAATAATCGCTGACGAAAGCTGTTCGAAGCTCGGCGGATAGTCGCGCAGGACTGCCTGCAACGGTGGTAGCAAGGGCAGGATCTCCGGGTCGGCCATGCTGCCCAGTTGATCCATGGCCTTAATCGTGTCGGCGTGGTGTGCCTGAACCACGGGAACCAGGCTGGCGTCGACTGTTGCCAGAAACCTCCAGGCCGAAAGGCGCATTTCCAGAATGGCGCGGGTCAGTTCCGCCGCGGTCAGTGCAGTGGCCGGATCCTGGCTGGCCCGCGCCCGGTCCATGACACGCGCCAAAGCCTGCGCCAGGGTCGCGCCCAGCGTCATCTGCCGCTCGCGCTGCGCCTCAATCATGTCGCGCTTGGCAACCATCGCCTGCGCCTTCGTCTCGAAGGCTTCAAGCTCGTCGGAGATGGCGCGGTATGCGGACCGTGCTTCCTGCGATGGCGCATGCTCCGTCTGCTGCTTCAGCATCCGGCGCACTTCCGTGGTCGCTGTCTGCATTTGCTCCAGCGCACCTCGGTCGCCGTCGCCGTAGTATCGCAAGGCAGTCCGCCGGATGGTTTCAACCTGTTCGACAATGGCCGCCGCGGTATTGGTCTGGTCCGCGGCGGCTGCCATGTCGCCCACGTCGTCATAAACCGTCTGAAGCCGGCTGGCGCCAAACGCAGCCAGGGCGAGCGCGACGACGATCAGTAAGCCAAATCCGCCGTAGAGACGGGTTCGAATCTTCAGGCTTGAAAGTGCAAGCGCCATTATAACGTCCTTCCTGGCGGCATTGGCGAAATGGTCGACGCAGCCGGCGAGGGCTGCGCCGGCGGTCATGCCGGAAAAGCGTTAAGGAATGGCTAAGCGGAACATGGAAGTGTGCGGGCGGCTCCTGGCGGGCCGACATGCGTCACATTGCCCGGGCACGCATTCGCGGTCTTGGCGCGGCCGCCGCCGCGCCCCATGGAGCGCCCCGAGGAGCCTGATCTGTCCGCCGGGTCAGGCTCCTCGAGGTTCTTGTTGTGGCTATGAACGGCCGCGGAGCAAGTAGCCGACGATTGCGCCGGCAGCCGCTACGCCCATCAGCGTCGACGTCGGATAGTCCCGTACGCCCTGAGCAACATAGCCGCTGGCAACGCCAGCGTTCTGCCGCAGATAGTCGCCTGCGCGGCTAGCGCTCTGCCTCAGGTAGTCACCGGCCTCGCTGGCTGTTTGGCTGGCATAGTCCGTCGCATCACGCCCCCGCCGGCGAACGCTCGACGTCGTGTCAGGCAGGTTGGAGCTCAACGAGCTCAACTGCTGGCGAAGCGACTCTGCCCGGTTATACCAGTCGGAGCCGTTGTCGTCCGAACCGCGTCCAAGCCGTCCCAGGAGGAACGCAAGGCCGGCCGCCGCAAGCAATGACACGAGCGGATATTCCGACACAGTGCCGCCGACATATTGCGTGCCGCGCGTCGCGGCATCGTAAGCCGATGGCGCGGCGGCCCGGACACGTTCCGCTGCGGAGCCAACCGCATCCTTGGTTGCCTGAAACGCGTCCTGACCTGTGGTGCTGCTCATCGATATCTCCGTCGTTGTTTGTTGCGTCTCACCCGAACGAGGTGTGAACGAGAGTCAGCGGCGGCGGTTTCAATCTCTGCGCCGGCTGACGAACCTTCGATCAGCGCGCTGCCGACCCGAGCCGCACCTTTCACGATTGGCTGAGCGCGGCGGCGCCTTGCGACGGGGCACGTAGCGGCCCGTTCCAGAGCCCCAGCGGCCATCCAGTGACCATGGCCGAACCCGCTCAGCGAGTCCGCATGATTTCCACCCGTCTGCACGGCTGTATCGACTATGGCGTCGCGGGCCTGTTTGCCGTTGCGGCTGGCAGCCCAGCCATCTCCGGCCCGGTTCGCCGGCTGCTGGCAACCGCCGGCGCATACCACGCCAGCTACTCCGCCGTGACCGATTATGAGCTTGGCGCGCGACCGTGGCTGACAATGCGCCAGCACCTGCTGTTTGACGCGATCGGCGCGGCGGCACTCCTGGCCGCAGGGGCTACGTTGCGCCGCGCGCCCCCGGCAGAGCGTGCGCTGCTGATCGGCGCCGGTCTGGCCGAGTTCGCGGTCATCGCCTGCAGCGCCCGGACACCGGGAAAAGCTGCGTCGATCGCGTACCTGCCGCTCGACACGCCGAAGCCGATCGCACCCGACATCTACCTTGTCGACAGCACGATGTCCGGCCTGTTGGGCAAGGTCCTGCCGGTCCGCATGACCGCCATCCGGCTGCCCGATGGCGCGCTGCTGCTGCATTCGCCGACACGCTACAGCCCGGAACTTGCCGCCGCGTTGGAACGCATCGGCCCGGTCCGGCACCTCGTCGCCCCGAACATCGCGCACTGGATGATGCTGAAGGATTGGCAGGAGGCTTTCCCGCAGGCCATGACCTGGGCCGCGCCAGGGCTGCGTGAGCGCCGCCAGGTGCGCCGCAGCGGACTGCGCCTGGACCGCGACCTCGGGCCGGAGCCGCCGCCGGTGTGGGGAGACGCGATCGCGCTGCGGACCATACCCGGGGCCGGCGGCTTCCACGAGGTCGCGCTGTTCCACCATCCATCCCGCACCCTGGTGCTCACCGACCTCGCGCTGAACCTGGAGCCGCCCAAGGTGCCGGCGATCATCCGCCCGCTGGCGCGGCTGTTCGGCATCCTGGCGCCCGACGGCATGCCACCGCCATACCTGCGCTTTGCGGTGAACCGCCGCCACGCAGAGGCGGAGGCAGCCGCTCGGGAACTACTGGGCATGCAGCCGGAGCGCGTGGTGTTCGCGCACGGGCGCTGGTTCGACCGTGACGGCGCACAGCATCTCCGCCACTCGATGCGCTGGCTGTTGACGTGACCGCCGAGCCGGGCCGGGTGCCGGCCTGGCTGCGTAACGGTCTTTCGCTGCTGCTATATGATGGGGTCCGGCTGTGGGCCGCGGTCTGCCTGGCGCTGTTCCTGGCCTTCTGGGTGGTCTAAGCGACGCGCTTTCAAGGCTTTCGCGCCAGGACAGCCTTCCAATCGTGGTAGTAATCGAGGTCCACGCTGTCCGGATACCAGAGCTGGTTCGGCCCGTGACCACGAACGTCTGTCGTGCCGTATTGCCAGATGAACTCCTTGGTCTGCCGGTCGATCACCAGCACCCGTTCGCGATGATCGTCATTCACCAGGATGTCCCCGGTCGGCAGCTCTACCGCGAGTGACGGATGATCCAGGGCCTTCTCGCCCTCAGTGACGCGATACTCCCAGACGATCTTGCCGGTCTGCGGGTTGAAGATGACAATGCCGCCCGGCTTGATGAAGTCGGCGACGATGATGTTGCCGTCCGGCGTGGCGCGCGCATCCGACGGGTAGTGCATATGCGGCGCCGGCACGGTCCAGATTACGCGGCCATCCGGCGCCATGCGGGTGATCCAGGCGCCAGTGATTTCGGTGATCAGGTAGTCCCCATTGTCGTAGTAGTTGATGTCGTTCGGGTAGACGAAGCTGTGCGGCGGGTTGTGCTTGCAGACGCCCGGCTTGCCGAACTGCTGCAGCGTCTTTGATGTCTGGCGGTCGATCACCAGCAGGCGGCAGTTGCGGATGTCGGCGACCACAAGCCGCTTACCGTCCGGCAGCATCCGGGCATCGTCCGGATAGTTCAGGTAGCCCTCGGCGCTGCCGCGATAGTTCGGCATGCCATAGGTCCATTGCAGTGAGCGCGTCTCGTAGTCGATCTCGTGAATGTCGAAATTGTCTTCCTCGTTAATGATGAGTTTCTTGCCGTCCTGCGTAAAGTTCACGTCGTCATTGCCGCGATAGATCGTCAGGTTCGGTGATGGAAACTCCCAGACGATGCGCTTATCGGGCGTCACCTCCAGCAGGCGGTTGTTGCGCCGGTCGGCGATCACAATCGGCCACGGCAGCGGCTTGCCCCAGGATGGCACCGGAGTTTCCTTTGTCCCGGTGGCCGGCGGCGGCTTCGGTAGCGTGACACCGGAGGAGACGATGCCGGCGCCGGTCATCTCCTCGGTCACCGTCACCGGCTTGCCCTTGCCTTTCTCCGCCGGGTTGGCCTTCTCCGCCGTGTCCGGCTTCTGTCCGGCGGCCAACGCAGTCTGCATGGCACCAACGGATCCGCAGAGCGCGACGCCCAAACATGCAACAGTCAACAAGGCAGCGCGGCGCGGCGCTGTTCGAAACCAATACGACACCATGCCAGTCTCCCTGGCCACCCCGAATCGGGCGGGTGGCCCTACGGCCTGGATACGCACACGCGACGCGAAAGAACCTTGCGGTGCGTCAATTGATCCGCGGCATCAAGGACAGGGCAGCCCGATGACAATGCGAGTTCCGTCACAATCTCGGTTGGGCCACATGCTGAACCGCGCGCCGCGGTCATCCTGGCTGCCGCCTCCCCCGTCAGCGGACGCGCGGCGCTGACGCCACAACAAGAGGAAAGAGCATCACTGTGCTGGTTCATGCCGTTGCCTATCTGGTCACCGCCGTCGTCCTGCTGATCCTCGATGTCATCTGGCTGTCGGTCGCCGCCGGCGTGCTGTATCGGCCGTACCTGGCGCCGTTGCTGCGCGACGGATTCGATCCGGTCGCCGCGGTGCTGTTCTACGTGATCTATGTCGCTGGCATTGTCGTCTTCGTCATCAGCCCAAAACTGGGTGACTCCCGATCCTGGGCGGTGGCCGCGCGCGGCGCGTTTTTTGGTCTTGTTGCCTACGCGACTTATGATTTGACCAACCAGGCAACACTGCGGGACTGGTCAATCGTGGTTACCGTCGCCGATCTGTGCTGGGGCACTTTTCTGACCGCTGTTGCCGCGACGGCCGGTCACGCCGCAGCAGCGAGGCTGGCGCGGGCGCGCCGGCGCATTTGACAGCATGAGCATGGAGCGCCGCGTCGTCGAGGTAACCGCTCCGGCCATGGGCCGTTCTTCGCCGCATACGCCGATGCGAAAGCGCCTCGTCAACCCGGTCCTGGCGGTGCTGGCGGCACTCGCCATCGCCGTCTCCCTGTGGAAGCTACATGCCACCACCGACGGTATTGACATCCATCCGGTAACGATCGGCCACACCCCCGCCGCCGTCTACCGCCCGGCCTCGCCGGCCCGGGCCCCGGTGATCGTGATCGCGCACGGCTTCGCCGGATCGCAGCAACTGATGCAGCCCTTCGCTGTGACCTTCGCGCGTGCCGGCTACATTGCAGTGACATTCGACTTCGACGGCCATGGGCGCAATCCGCTGCCACTGACCGGCAGCATCACGGAAGTGACCGGTGCCACCGGCACCCTGGCGCGCCAGACGGCTGAAATTGTCGCCTATGCACGCCGCCTGGGTGATGGAAGAGTGGCGATCCTTGGCCATTCCATGGCCAGCGACATCGTTGTCCGGGTGGCGGAGCAGGACCCCGCCATCGCCGCGACCATCGCTGTCTCGATGTTCTCGCCGGCCGTAACCGCCACGGCGCCGCGCAATCTGCTGGTCATCGTCGGTGACTGGGAAGGCATGCTGAAATCCGAGGCACTCCGTGCCGTCGGGCTGTCAATCGCACCGGCGCAGGCGGCGCCCGGTCACACCTATGGTAATTTTGCCGAAGGTACGGCGCGGCGGGCGACCTTCAGTCCTAATTCAGAACATGTCAGCGTGCTGTATAGGCAGGCGAGCATGCAGGAAGCATTGGCCTGGCTGGATGCGACCTTCGCCGTCATACGCACGGCGCCACCCTACCTCGACGCACGCGGACCCTGGATCGTCCTGCTGATCGCCGGCCTCGTCCTGCTGGGCCGGCCACTGTCGCGGCTGCTGCCGGTGGTGGTGGCGCGACCAGCCGGCGCGGGCGTACGCGGACGCGACCTGGTGCCGGTCCTGACGATGCCGGTGATCGGAACACCGCTGTTGCTGCGGCTGCTGCCAACTCATTTCCTGCCGGTCCTGGTCGCCGATTACCTGTCGGTGCATTTTGCCGTGTATGGACTGCTGACCGCAGTTGGCACGCTGTGGCTGCACCGGCGTGGGCGCGGCAGGCTCACCGCGCCGGGCACCTCACTGCCCCGGCTGGCGGTGGCGACGGGGCTGGTGACACTGTACACGGCGGGCGCACTGTTCTGGGCGATCAACAGCTCATTCACCAACTTCCTGCCGCCCGTGGACCGAATCCCGCTGCTGGTGGCCATGCTGATCGGCACGACAGCGTTCTTTCTCAGTACCGAGTGGCTGACGCGCGGCGAGGGTTCGGCGCGCTTCGGCTACGCGGCGGCCAAGGTGGCCCTGATCGTGTCATTGTCGATTGCCGTGGCGCTGGACTTCGAGCGGCTGTTCTTCCTGCTGATCATCGTGCCGCTGATCATCGTGTTCTTCATTATCTACGGCTTGTTCAGCGACTGGGCGTATCGCCGCACGCGCCACCCGTTCGTCGCCGGCATTGCCACGGCGGTGGCGTTTGCCTGGGCCATCGGGGTGACGTTTCCGCTACTGGCAGGATGACTTCAGCGCAGTTGAAGCGCCTGCCTCACGCCGTCTCGCCGCCGAGATAGGCGCTGTGCAGGATGTCGCTGCCGGCGAGGTCCTTCGCCAGCCCCTCATGCACAATGCGGCCGGTGGCCATCAGGTAGCAGCGGTCCGCGTGCGCCAGCGCCTTTTCAACAAGCTGCTCCACCAGCAGGACGGCGACACCGCTCTGTGACAGCGACCGTGCGACGTCGAGGATGCGATCAATGACCAGCGGCGCGAGGCCGCCGGACGGCTCATCCAGGATCAGCAGGCGCGGTTCCGCAATGATGCCCTGCGCGACAGCAAGAATCTGCTGCTGGCCGCCGGACAGCCGCGAGGCCGGCTGGTGGCGGCGCTCCGCCATTTCGGGGAACAGGTCGTAGATCGCCGGCAGTTTCGACCGGTCGCCGCGCTTAGCCTTGGCGTAGGTGCCGATCAGCAGGTTGTCCTCCACCGTCAGTGGATGGAACACGCGATGCCCCTCCAGCACCTGCACAAGGCCGGCGCGCACGATGTCACGTGGCGCCGCGTTGGTGATGTCGGCGCCGTCGAAACGAACCTGGCCACCGCGCTTGGCGATCAGGCCGGAGACAGCGTGCAGCGTCGTGCTCTTGCCCGCGCCGTTGCGGCCCAGCAGCGTGACGAACTCGCCGGCACCGACGGTCAGGCTGGTGCCATGCACGACCTCGGCCTTGCCGTAGGCGACGTGCAGGTCCCGAACTTCCAGCAGCGTGTTCATGCGCCCAGATAGACCCTGATGACGTCCGGATCGTTGCGCACATGCTGCGCCGAACCATGGGCGATCATGCGCCCCAGGTTCAGCGCGGTGACGCGGTCGCAGACGCGGAAGACGAAGTCGGTATGATGCTCGACCAGCAACACGCCGATGCCGGCGTCACGCATCACGCCAATGATGGCGCCGAGGTGATCGATCTCGGCCACCGTAAGCCCGCCGGCCGGTTCATCCAGCAGAACGAATTTCGGCCGCAGCGTCAGCGCTCTGGCGATCTCCAGGAAGCGTTGCGCAGTGTGTTCCAGCAGATCGGCTCGGCGGTCCATGACGCGGCCGAGGCCGACGCCGCGCAGCATCGCAGCGGCCCGCTCGCGCAGCTCCGCTTCCTCGCGTCGCGTCCGCGGCGCGGATAGCGCGGTTTCCAGAAAGCCGGAGCGGACATCGGGCCAGCCGCCGAGCATGGCGTTGTCCAGGACGGGCAGGGACAGCACAAGCTTCGGAGTTTGAAACGTCCGTGCAACGCCCGCGCGGGCGCGCTCACGCACCGGCTTGCGCGTGATGTCCGCGCCGCCGAGGACGATGTGACCCCCGTCGATCGGGTAGTAGCCGGAGATCAGGTTCAGCAGTGTGGTCTTACCGCTGCCGTTGGGGCCGATCAGCCCATGCACCTCGCCGGGACGCAATTCCAGCGAAACATTGTCGACCGCGACCAGGCCGCCGAAGCGCTTGATGACGCCGCGGGCTTCCAACGTGCCACTCATGCACGCCGTCCGATCGCGGTGCGCAGTTGCGCCAGGTCGGGTTCGATGCGAGTGGCCGCCTGCTCCCGGCGGTGGAGCTTTTCGGCCACGCGGTCGATCAGCTCGCCGAAGCCGCCGGGGATAACCAGCACGACGATCAGCAGGATGACGCCGTAGAAGAAGGTGCCATATTTCGCCAGCGGTCCAACCAGTTCCGGGATGGCGGCCAGCACGGCGGCGCCGATGAACGGGCCGATGATCACGCCGCGGCCGCCGATGATGATGGCGACAAAGAAGTAGATGCCCAGGTTGACGATGAACGCATCGGGCGTGATGTAGCTTTGCGACGTGGCATACAGACCGCCGGCGATCCCGGCCGTGAAGCCGCTGAACACGAACACCACCAGCTTGGTCAGGTAGATCGGGATCGCAACGGACGAGGCCGCCACTGTGCTGTCGCGCAGCGCCACCATCGCCCTGCCCCACATGAATCGGGACAGGTTCCAGGTCAGCCAGGTGACGAAGGCGGCGATGCCGAGCACCAGCCAGTAGAAGCCCCACGGCGTATCGAACGGCGCCGGGAAACTGGGCGCCGCCATGCCAACGCTGCCGTTGGTCAGCCACTGTTCCGCCAGCGCCAGCTCCGCAACGATCAGGCCGAAGGCCAGCGTCGCCATGGCGAAATAAAATCCTGGCAGGCGCAGCGACGGTAACCCCAGCAGCAGGCCGATGACGGCGCAGATGACGCCGCCGGTGAGCAAAGCCAGAAACGGGTTCCAGCCCTGGCTGCCGGCCAGCAGGCAGAAGGCGTAGGCGCCAATCGCCAGCAGCCCGACATGGCCGACCGACAGCTGCCCGGTGAAGCCGACCAGCAGGTTCAGCGTCGCGATCAGCACCCAGTAGACGCCGATGATCGTGGCGACGTGCAGGTAGTAGATATTGCCGGTGATGTAGGGCAGCAGCGCGGCGAACAGCGCGAATACTGCCACGATCGCCGGCTTGAGGTAGTTTGCTTTCATACCTGGCGCACCTGCGTGGTGCCGAACAGACCCTGCGGGCGGACAACCAGCAGCAGGATCAGCAGGCCGATGGCGATGGTCTTCTGGTATTGCGCGCCGAAATAGTAGGTTGTCAGCGCGGTCAACGTGCCAAGGATCGCGCCACCGACCAGCGCGCCGACGGAACTGCCGATGCCGCCCACCGCCAGCGCGATGAAGCCGGACAGGCCCAACGCAGTGCCCAGCGCGAAGTCAGCGAAGGTGAGCTGACCGGCGGCGAAGCCGGACAATGCACCAAGCACGCCGGCCAGGATGTAGCTCTGCGCGCGCATCCAGTCGGTGGAGACGCCGCGGGCGCGAGCGGCGAAGGTGTCCTCGGACATCGCAATGAACAGCTTGCCGGTCATCGAGTGGCGGTAGAACACTTGCAACCCGATCGCCATGGCGATGGACAGCAGCAGCGGCAGCCAGAATTTCTGGTCCAGCACGCCGGCAAACTCCTGCGGGAAGACGCGCGGAAAGGGCGTGGGATCGGTGCCCCAGACCAGCGACATCGCCTCCTGCACCATCGTCGCCAGTGCCAGCGTGCTGAGCACCCAGAGGTGCTCGTCCGAGGCCGCGACGATGCGGCGGACGGCGATCAGCTCGCTCAGCCAGCCGAACACGGCGCCGGCCAGCAGGCAGGCAATCAGGCCGATCCAGACCGGCCAGTGCAGATCCAGAACGACCCAGGCGGCGCAGATGCCACCGACCATGGCGAACTGTCCGGTGCCGAAGCTCAGCACCTTCGAGGTCGAATACATGACGTTATAGACCAGCGCCGTCATGCCGTACAGGCCGCCGAGCGCGAGGCCGCTGATGATTACCAGCAGCACGAGAAACTCCTTTGTGCCGGGCGTGCGCGATCGCCACCGTCATGGCAGGCGATCCTGCTGGTGAACGCCTGGACATGGGGCTGCAATCCACGCCCTGCCGTGCCTCCCGTTGCTGTCAAGGCATGGATGGCGGGCCTTCGCCCGCCACAACGGCAGGGACTGTTCGTTATCAGGTGCACGAAGGTCTGATTTCAGACGATCTTCACGGGCGGATAGCCGCCGTTGGGCAATTGCGCGTTAGCGTTCACCAGCACGATGCCGTCATCCTGAAAGCCGTTATGATCCGTCGGCGTATAGATAAATGGCCCATACGGCGCATTGATCACCGGGATCGACTCAAGCGCCGCCTTGACCTTGAACGGATCGACGTCGCCGGCCTTCTTGACGCCCTCGGCATAGATCGTCACAGCGGCGTTGCCCTGCAGGAACGCCGGAATGCCGGCGGCCATGTACGGACCGATCGTGTCCTTGTGCTTGTCCATGAAGGCCTGGACATTCGCCGGCAGTTTGCCCTGCGCATCGACCACCTGATGGCGGTAACCGACGCCGTAGACGTTGTCCCAGTAGGAGCGCTTGGACAGCAGCTTGGCGACCTGTTCCTGCAGGATGGTCGGGTGGCCGACGATCGGCACGTTCCAGGCCTGCTCTCCGCGGGCGTTTATCAGCCGGCCGACGAATCCTGTGGCATTGGACCATTCCGTCACCACTTCGGCGCCAGCGTCCTTCGCCTTCAGCAGCTCGTCGGTCACGTCCGGCTTGTTCGGGTCAACCGTTGCCGAATAGACCGGCTTCATATTGCGCTGCGCCAAGAACTGCGTGACCAGGTCGCGCGACAGCACACCGTAGCCGGTGTTGTCGTTGATGATGGCGATCTTGGTCTTCTTCAGGTCCTCAACCATGAACTTGACCGCGACCTTGATCCACTGGCCGTTGGCGTTCAGGTTGCGGAAGCCCAGCGGATACTTGACCGGATCGATCAGCTGTTCCACCGAACCGCCGATCAGGTGCAGTTTCTTGGCGCCTGAAACGATCCCCAGCGTGGGCAGTGCCTCACCCGAGTTGATCGGGCCGCACAGCACATCGATGTTCTCGTTGTAGACGAGCTCCTTGGCGAAGCTGACGGCCTTCGACGGGTCGGCGGCGCTGTCTCGCATGACGATCTCGATCTGCCGGCCAAGCAGCCCGCCGTTCTCATTCAGATCGGCCACCGTCTGGCGGAAGCCCCAGTCCTGCGCCTGCGCGTTGGAGGCAAACATGCCGGTGACGGCGGCGATCCAGCCCATGCGAATTGGCTTGTTCTGCGCGATCGCCGGCATGGCCAGCCCGGCGGCCAGCCCCGTGGCGCCTGACAAGACGGTACGGCGCCCGATCCCGGTGGTTCGGGTGGTGATCTTCTGCATGCGTATCCTCCCGGCGAGCCTTCGTTCGCAACGGCCCGCGTTCCGTTCACCGATATCGTGCCGCGAACCGGCTGGACAGGCAAGTGTCGCTCAGGCGCGTCCGTTGCGAGGGCGGGCCATCTCTATCGAAACGACGATCAGGCTCCGCTGCGCAGCTTCCGTTCCCGCAGCGCAATATAGACGCCGGACGCAATGATGATCGCGGCACCGACCCAGGTCCACAGGTCGGGGAAGTTGTGGAAGATAACGTAGCCCAGCGCCGTGCTACCCAGCAGTTCCACATAGCCCAGCGGCGCTATCACCGCGGCATTGCCAAGCTGGAACGCTTTGATGACCAGGTAGTGTCCGAGCCCGCCCAGCAGCCCGAGGCTGGCGAACAGTGCGAGGTCGAACCAGGAGCGCGGCCACACGAAGATGAACGGCATCACCACAGTCAGCGCCAGCGAGCCAACCAGCGCGGAGAAGATGATCCCGGTGGCGGCGTTGTCGTGGCGGCTGACCCAGCGCGTGGCGATCTGGTACAGCGCGTAGATGAAGGACGACGTAAGGATCAGCAGCACGGCTGGGTCACCAAGTCCCTCGCCCGGCCGGATCACCAGTAACGCGCCGGCGAAGCCGACCATCACAGCGCTCCAGCGGCGCCAGCCGACATGTTCGTGCAGCAACGGCACCGACAGGGCCGTCACCAGCAGCGGCGAGGTGAAGCCGATGGCGGATGCCGTCGCCAACGGAACGCTGCCAATCGCCATGACGAAGACCAGGTTGCTGGTCAGCATCATCACCGACCGTCCGACCTGCACGGCGGGCTTGCGGGTGCGGAACAGCGCCCAGCGGTATTGCGGCAGGAAGATCAGCAACATGACGATCAGGTGGCCGGTGAAGCGGGCCCAGGTGATCTGCAGCGACGGGTAGTGTGGCGCCAGCAGCTTTACCGCCGCATTCATGAACGGGAAGGTGGACACGCCGAGGCACATGAAGGCGATGGCGCGCAGGACATCTGTGCCTACGCTGCGCCCTCCGCTGTCCGGGGCCGGGCCGCCGGCGGATGCGGGTTTGGTTTGCAGCTCGGCAGACGACATTCAGTACCCCGTGGTCGGGGCCGATCTTGGCGCGTGCGGCGGTGCAGCGAAAGTGGCGCCCTCTGCTCAGTGCCTCTGCTTGCGTTCATCGCCGATCTCGCAACCCCACCATGCTTAGGCGCGACGTGAAAGATGGAACCACCGATAAACGCCGATGAACGCCGATATTCATTTGCATCGGCAGGTCCTGTGCCTCTGTTGGGGGGCTTGCTGGTGCGCCTTCGGCGCAGGGTTGATTGCACTGCCGGTGCACCATGGCCGCCGCGCAGCGGCGTGCACGATGCGAGCGCGGCAACAGGCTAGTCTAAGTCCCTTACGGTTGAGACGGTGTAACGCGGTGCAAAAACTTTGGCCGGCTCGCAGATCACTCGAGCGGGACGCATCGTCAGCAGGACGCACACATCGGCCAACGCACCAGCGGCCGACGCCGCACGAAGCATCGGCGTTCATCGGCGTTCATCGGTGGATTAGCTATCGCCACGGCTCCGACTGGAGAATACCGCGCCGACAGACAACAGTCGTCGACCCGGATTGCACGGCGCCATCCCCACGCAAGCGCTGGACGTCGCCGCCCTCACCTGAAAAGCTACGCGGAAACGACGCTGGCGTCGCGCATGCAGCCTGCTACCGCAACGACGTCCATGCTCGCACAGACCAGGAGGCCCTGACCCATGGACGGCTCCGACAGCGCCGCGCTGCGCTATGAATTCGGCATCGACATAGGCGGCACCTTCACCGACGTGGTGTGCCGCGCCTCGGACGGCACCGTGCGCCTGGCCAAAGTGCCGACCACGCGCGGCAACCCGAGCGCGGCGGTGCTGACCGCGCTGGAAACGGCGCGCGCCGAGTGGGGCGTGCAGCCGTCGCAGATCGTCCGCTTCACCCACGGCACCACCGCCGCCACCAACGCGGTGCTGGAGCGCAAAGGCGCCCGCATCGGGCTGATCACGACGGAGGGATTTCGGGACGTCCTGGAAATCGGCCGTCAGCTCAGGCGGGAGATGTACGACCTGATCCTGGAGCCGCAGACGCCGGTCTTCCTCGTGCCGGGACGGTTCCGCACGGAGGTGCGCGAACGCATCGGCGCCACCGGCGAGACCCTGCTCCCGCTGGACGAAGCCAGCGTGCGCGCCGCGCTGGCCGATCTGGGGCGGCAACAGGTGCAGGCGATTGCCGTCTGCCTGCTGTTCTCCTTCCTCGATCCCACCCACGAACGCCGCATCCGCGCCATCGCCGCCGAGGTGCTGCCGGGCGTGCCGGTCTCATTGTCGTCGGACGTTGATCCGGCGTTCCGGGAATATGAACGCACCTGCATCACCGCCTTTGACGCCTACATCAAGCCGGTGGTGGCGGACTACCTCGCCAACATGGAAGCCGGTCTCGCCCGTATCGGCGTCACCGCGCCGCTGCAGGTCATGCAGTCGCGCGGCGGGCTGGCGTCGTCGCCGATCGCGCGCCAGCGCCCGGTCCGGCTCTTCCTCTCCGGACCGGCGGCGGGGGTGATCGGCGGGCTGGACGTCGGGCTGGAGGCCGGGTTTCGCGACCAAATCACCGTCGATATTGGTGGCACGTCCTGCGACATCGCACTGATCAGCAACAGCGAGCCGCTGATCCGGCCGGAAGGCATTATCGACGGCTACACCGTCCGCGTCCCGATGGTCGACGTCACCGCGATCGGTTCGGGTGGTGGCAGCATCGCCTGGCTGGACGCCGCCGGCTCCCTGCGCGTCGGCCCGGAATCCGCCGGGTCGGAGCCGGGCCCCGCCTGCTACGGCAACGGCGGCGAAAAGCCGACGGTGACGGATGCCTCGCTGGTCCTTGGCTACATCGACCCCGCCGCCTTTGCCGGCGGCTTGCGGCTGGACCCGGACAAGGCGCGCGAGGCCATCCGCCGCGCCATCGCAGAGCCAATGGGCGTCTCCGTCGAGCAGGCCGCGTTGGGCATCCACCGCGTGCTGAATGCACAGATGGCGGAGGCAATCAGGCTGGTTTCCATCGGCCGCGGCATTGATCCCCGCGGCTACGCACTGATCCCGCTCGGCGGCGCCGGTCCGATGCATGGCACCGCGCTGGCCGAGGAACTCGGCATGCGCGCCGTCGTCGTGCCGCCGCATCCAGGCGTGCTGGCCGCCGCCGGCCTGCTGGGCGCACCAGTGGAGCACGAGGTGTCCGCCGCGTTCCCGCGTCCACTGGCCGAGGCGACGCTGGCCGAGGTGACGGCGGCGCTGGCCGACCTGGACACGCAGTGCGCCGCGCTGATGCGGCAGGAGGGTGATGGCGCGTCCGAGGTCAGCCATTATGCCGATGTCTGCTACATCGGGCAGTCGTATCATCTGCAGGTGCCGCTCGACACGACGCAGCCGGAGGCGCTGGCGCGGGCCTACGAGGCGTTCCAGCAGGCGCACGACCGCGTCTATGGCCACCACACCGACAGCCCGGCGCGGATCGTCAACCTGCGCACAGTGCACCGTCGCGCCAGTCCGCGCCTGGCGACACCGGCGCCGCTGCGCGCCGCGTCCGAGGCACCACCGCGCCGGCGGATGATCCGGGTGCGGCAGGCGCCGGACCCGGTGGAGGCGTCCGTCTGGCTGCGCGACGCCATCGCACCCGGCCAGCGCATTGCCGGCCCGGCGATCATTGAGCAGGCGGACACCACCACGCTGCTGGAACCCGGCTGGACCGCGCGCCTGAACGACAGCGGCGCGCTGCTGCTGCAACCGGACGGCCGTCCCACCGCCATCGCCGGCGACGCACAGGATCCGGTGACGCTGGAGGTGGTGCGCCACAAGCTGGAAGGCATTGCCAATGAAATGCAGTCCACGCTGCTGCGCAGTTCCTTTTCGCCGATCGTCAAGGAAGGTCTGGACGCCTCCGCCGGGCTGTTCACCGCCGATGGCCTGACGCTGGCGCAGGCCTGCGCCATCCCGATCCACCTGGCGACGCTGATCCCGGTGCTGCGGCGCGTGCTGGACACCTACCCGGTGGCGCAGATGCATCCCGACGACATCTTCGTCATGAACGATCCGTACCTGGGCGGCACGCATCTGCCGGACATCGCAGTCATCCAGCCGATCCTGGCCGAGGGGCGGCTGATCGCCTTCGCCGCCGCGATGACCCATCACCAGGACATGGGCGGGCTGACGCCGGGCTCCGTTCCCACCAATGCCACGGAGGTGTTCCAGGAGGGCCTGCGCATTCCGCTGCTGAAACTGCGCGACCGTGGCGTGATGAATGAGACGCTGGTGGCGATGATCCGGCAGAACGTGCGCATCCCCGATACAGTGATGGGCGACATCCACGCCCAGATCGCAGCGTGCAGCATCGGCGCGCGCCGCATGGGTGAGATCGCCGCCCGGCACGGCGCCGCTGGCCTGACCACGATCTTTGCCGAATTGCTGAACCGGTCGGAGACGATGACGCGGCAGGCGCTGGCCCGTGTGCCGGAGGGCACCTACCGGTTCACCGACTTTCTCGACAATGACGGCATCGACATGGACAAGCCGATCCGGATCGAGGTCGCCGTCACGGTGAAAGACGCCTCGCTGCACGTGGACTTCACCGGCAGTTCGCCACAGGTGCGCGGACCGTTGAACTGCGTGCCGTCCGGATCGCTGGCGGCGGCGTGCTTTGCCATCAGGGCACTGACCGATCCGTCGATCCCGACCAATGGCGGGTGCTTCCGGCCGATCTCGCTGCATCTGCCACCGGGCAGCGTGGTCAACCCGGTCGAACCGGCGCCAGTGAATGCCCGCACCTCCACCATCAAGCGCATCGCCGGCACCATCATCTCGGCGTTGGCGCCGGCGCTGCCGGACCGCGTGCCGGCAGCAGCGGCGGGCGAGATGCTGATGGTGGCGTTCGGCGGCCGCACGCCAGCGGGACGCGCCTTCGTCATTGGCGATCTGGTGGCGGGTGGCAGCGGCGCCTCGGCACAGCGGGACGGCGTGGACGTGATTGAAACCGACGCCACCAACTGCATGAACCTGCCGGCCGAGGCGATCGAACTGGAGACGCCAATTCGGCTGAACCGCGTGTCCCTGGCGCCGGACAGCGGCGGGGCGGGCGCGCATCGCGGCGGGTTGGGCACGATCCGCGAATATGAGGTGCTGGTCGACGATGTCAGCCTGACCTATCGCGGCGAGCGGCATTTCAGCCGGGCGGCCGGCGCCTGGGGCGGCGGCGATGGCGCACATGCGCAGGCGGAGGTCAGGCGGGTGAATCGCACGCCGGAACCGATTCCGTCCAAGCTGGTGACGCGGTTGCAGCGCGGCGACCGGGTGGTGATCCAGACCGCGGGTGGCGGCGGGCATGGCGATCCGGCGGCGCGCGACCCGGCGCTGGCCGCGCTGGATGTGGCTGATGGGAAGACGACTGGCTCCGTGCGATGAGGCGGGCGACCGTCCTGCTGGACAAAGCGTTCACCGTTGGGCGCACCGATCCGCGCCTGTTCGGCGGCTTCATCGAGCATCTCGGCCGCAGCATCTACGGCGGTATCTATGAGCCTGGCCACCCCACCGCCGACTCACGTGGCTTTCGTCGTGACGTGCTCGATCTGATCCGCGAGCTTGGTCCGACGATCGTCCGCTATCCCGGCGGCAACTTTGTGTCCAGCTACAATTGGGAGGATGGCGTCGGGCCGACAGAGCAGCGGCCGCGGCGGCTGGACTACGCCTGGATGTCCACCGAACCGAACAGCTTCGGGACCAATGAGTTTATCGACTGGTGCCGCGTCGCTGGGATCGAGCCGATGCTGGCCGTCAACCTGGGCACACGCGATCCGCAGGATGCCGGGTATTTTGTTGAATACTGCAACCACCCCGGCGGGACCGCGCTGGCCGATCTGCGGCGGTCGCACGGCTGGGAACAGCCGCATGACGTGAAATTCTGGTGTCTCGGCAACGAAATGGACGCGCCGTGGCAGACGGGGGCGAAGACGGCGGACGAGTACGGCCGGATTGCCACGGAAGCCGCGAAGATCATGCGCTGGACCGACCAAAGGATCGAACTGGCAGCCTGCGGCTCATCCGGGCGCAACATGCCAACGTTTGCTGCTTGGGAAGACACAGTGCTGCAGCACACATTCGACCACGTCGAGTGGATTTCGTTGCACACCTATCTGAACAACTACCGCGACGACACGCCCGCTTTTCTCGCCAGCGCCGACCTGATGGACCTGTTCATCGAGGAGGTGGTGGCCATCGCCGATGCGGTTGCCGCCAAGCGCCGCTCCCGCAAGCGGATCATGTTGAGCTTCGATGAGTGGAACGTCTGGTACCGCACCCGCCGGCCACCCGAAAGCCGGGTGAAGCCGGGCTGGCCGGTGGCGCCGCCGATCCTGGAGGAGATCTATACAATGGAGGACGCGCTGGCCTTCGGCGGCGCGGTGATCTCGTTACTGAACCACGCCGACCGTGTGCGCTGCGCCTGTCTGGCGCAACTCGTCAACGTCATCGCGCCGATCATGACCGAGACCGGCGGTCCGGCCTGGCGGCAGACAATTTTCTATCCGTTCGCGCAGATGAGCCGCTTCGGCCGTGGCGACGTCCTGCGCAGCCGGATCGAGTGTGAAACCTATGCCTCGTCCTATTATGATCCGCGCGGCGAGTTGGAGAATGTCTACGCCATCCCGGCCGCGCCCTATCTGAAGCTGGCGGCGGTAGCGAATGACAATGGCGGGCTATCGCTGTTCGCGCTGAACCGGGATCTGCGGGAGGAGATGGCGGTTACGGTGACGGCGCGCGGCTTCGGCGACCTGACGGTGGCGGAGGCCACCGTGCTGGCCGATGGCGACCTGAAGGCTGCGAACACGCGGGATGCGCCGGAGCGGATTCGCCCGGCATCGCTGGATGGGGTTCGGGTCGATGGCGATACGCTGGTCCTGACGCTGCCGCCGGCGTCCTGGAATGTAGTTCGGCTGGCAAACGCGTAACGAGGACCAGGCTTCTACCGTCGGGACCGGCCTTGCCTGTACGTGGGTTCGACCTTGGTGTACCGGATGGTCCGGCAATCGGATGCAGCTCATCTTAACGCACATGGGGCCTTTGCCCGCCACGACAGAGAGCGGCCGTGCCGGATCGTCCGGCATCAGGTGCAGCTTCCTTTGCCGCACCTGCGGCAGAGCCCGCTACGTCAATACCTGTGACGACTCCGAGGCCCACACGGACTGACGTCCTTACTTCGCTACCAGTACGCCCTGTGCCGTGCTCTCATGATATTCGCCGAAGAACTTGTACTCCCCCGGCTTCAACGGACCGATCGACAGCGTGACCGTGCCGCCGGCAGGCACGATCTTCTCCCGCTTCAGGCTGTGACTCTCGAACTCTTCCGCCGCCGCATCGGTATTCTTCACCTGGAGCTTGAACTTCGTGTTCGCCGGCACCTCCAGCCGGTCCGGCTCGAAGCGGTGGTTGCGGATGGTCAGCGAGAACGTGTCCTCGGCGCGGGCCGGCGTCCCGACCGCGAGCAGCGCGGCAATACCCGCGGCGGCGGCGACACGACGCGCCACCGGCTGGCGGCTGACGACACGCGCCAACAGCCACAGCACCGCCAGCGTCCCCACCCACGCCACCACCTGAATTCCGCTCGGCCTGGCGGTGTAGCCGATCAGGGCGTGGAGGGTCTTGCCGGCCAGGCCGCTCTCGTCCAGCAGCCAGCTTGTGTTCCACACCTGATCGCCCCAGGCCGGCAGGATGTCCGCGCCCTGCAACACGCCGACCGCGGTCGCGGCCATACCAGCGGCAAGGAACGCGATCAGCACGTTGGTGACAGCAAACAGCCATTTCAGCGGAATGACCAGCAGGCCGCGATACAGCAGCCAGGACATCACAGCCGCCAGGGCCAGGCCGCTGACCCCACCGGCCAGCATGGCAAGCTGCGAGGTCTGGGAGCTGGCGGCAATGCCGAACAGGAACAGCACGACCTCGGAGCCCTCACGCATCACTGCAACGGCGATCACCGCCGCCAGCGCCAGGAGCGTCTTCTGGCCCATGCGGACTTCATTGCCCACCTGACGCAACTCAGCCGCCATGGTGCGGGCGTGGTGGGACATCCAGATTATGTGCCAGGTCAGCATCACCACCGCAAACAACAGGATCGATGCGGTGAAAATCTCCTGTCCGACGCCCTCAAACGCCTCGGACAAGGCCGCCGCAAAGGCTGCCACCAGCATCGAGCCAGCCACCCCGGCGCCGATGCCGCCGGCAATCCAACGCCCGCGGCCGTTTGCGCCCTGCGTCGCGGCAAGAATGATCCCGACGATCAGGCCGGCCTCCAAGGCCTCCCGGAAAACGATGATCAGGCTGACCAGCACCGTAAGCCTCTTGCGGATGCAATTGCGAATGGCTCGCAACTTGGCGGTAGACTAAGCGACTGCGGACGGCCTGGCAATACGGTCATCTACGGATATGGTCACTAACGGATGCCGCAGCCTGCACCGGCTTCGCTGCGCGAGCCATCAGGCCGCCAAGGTCGACAAATCCCGCACCCAGAAGCGGTTCGTCGCGCCAGGGCTGAAGCCAAGCCGCTCGTATAACCGGATCGCCGGCTTGTTCGTGCTGACGACCTGCAGGCCCAGGAGATCGACAGGCTGCGTTGCGGCCCACACCTCCAGCGCCTGCATCACCGCCACCGCGGCACCTTGGCGGCGAGCATCCGCGCGCGTGGCGACGCATTCGACCACCGCACAGCCGTAGCTGATGACGCACAACGCCGTTGCGATGATACCTCCATCGCGACGGCAACCGAAGAAGCGCCGCGGCGCCGGGATCGTCGCCAGGATCTGGGTAGTCACCGCGCGGCGGTTCGGCGTGATCTCACCGGTGTAGGTCTCGATCCAGCCGGGCCAGGCAGCATCGCGCGTGTCGACGTCCTCGGGCGCCGGGCCAGGAAGCGGGCGCTTGAACATGGTGATGGTTGCTTCGCTCGGCCGGTAACCGCGCGCCTGCAGCCGATCGGCGAGCAACACAGGCTGCGTCTCGTCGAACGTATGGAATCGTGCGACAGCGCCCGCCGCCCGGTATCGCGCCTCAACCGTATCGATCGCGGCGTCCATGTCGCGGCCGGTGAACTCGACCGTCGACACGGAATTGGCGCGCTGCGATCCGCCGCCCGAGGACCGCCACAACCAGCCCTCGATCCGCTCTGTCCGGAAGGCTGGCCAGGCGTGGACGTGCGCGCGTTCCATCCGCACGCGCTCATCCGGCGTCGGGGTCATCAATAGCCGCGGGCGCGGTCCACCACTTCCTTCAACGGCTGCCCGTCGAGGAAGCGGCGCAGATTGTCGACCAGCAGGCGCGCGACGATGCGGTCGCGGCGTGGGTGCGGACCGCCGATATGCGGCAGCACCATGATGTTGCGCGCCGTCCAGAACGGGTGCGTCTCCGGCAACGGCTCCTGCCGGAACACGTCCAGCACGGCGCCGGCGATGGTACCGTTCGTTGTGGCGGCGATCAGATCCTCATCTTTGATCAACGCGCCGCGGCCGAAATTCAGCAGCCAGGCCGTCTTCTTCATCTTGGCCAGGCGTTGCGCGTTGATGAAATTCTCGGTCTCCGGTGTCGCCGGCAGCAGCAGCACGACGTAGTCGGACTGCGCCAGCAATTCGTCGGTCTGTTCCGGCCGCAGCAGCTCAACGCCCGCCGGAGCGTCACCCGGACTGCGGCGGGTCGCCAGCACGCGCATGCCCAGCGCGTTGGCCAGCCGAGCGACCTCCTTGCCAATGACGCCGAAGCCGATGATGCCCAGGGTCTTGTCGTTGATCGGTTCGGCGACGCGGTGGCTCCATTTGCGTTGCGGCTGATCGGCGGCGATGGCGGCGAACGGCTTCGCAACGTAGAGAATGGCGGAGATGATGTTTTCCGGCATCGACTCGGCGTGGGTGCCGCGGGCGCAGGTCAGTGTCAGCTTCGGTGGCAGGTCCGGCAGAGCGAGCCAGGCTTCGACGCCGGCAGTCATCGCCTGCGCCCATTGCAGGTTCGGCATTTTTGACAGCAGGCCGGGCGGCACGTTCGGCACCATCAGCGCATTGGTCTGCCGAAGCTGTTCCTCTGACGGCTGCTCTTTCCCCGGCAGCGTGGCGGTGGCGACGCGATCGGCAAGTCCGGCGTCCTTGATGGCGTCGAGGTATGGAGCGGGGTTGTTCGTCCACAGCAACAGGTGGGGGCGGTTTGTCATGACGGGCGCTTCCTCGGTGAGATCCCGTCAGTCTATCCGTAAAGGTGCCTTCGGGCTACGCCGCGCGCTCAACAGCAGGCTGTATGGTTGACGGATACTCCTCCACGAAACGGTCCAGGCAGGCGACAACCTCTTGCGAATGCGCACGTAATGCAGCGACGTAGCGTTCCACCGCGGCGGTGTCACCCATGTCGAAGGACTGCAGCGTGTGTCTCCCAGCGTCGTGCACCGCCTGGTGAGGTTTGAGTATTGCCTTGAAGGTCGGTAGAGCCATTGTCGTCCTGTCGCTGATCACGTCGTACCAGCGGCCAAGCCGGCAGGCGTGATGCGTGGACAAGTCAGCGGCAATAAGGCGCTCACCGCCAGTTACAGCCTTCACGACACGATCGACAAAGGCAGCATGGTCACTTTTCGCGAGTGCCACCAGCTTCGACACCGTTGCAAGGCTGATGGCGTCGACCCGTTCGGTTGGCAGTTGGGTATCGAGGTGGACATGCACCCCGCCAGGTAGCACAGCCACGACGCGGCCATTGGAGCGGATACCGTATTCGCCGGCCTCAATTGTAACAGCCTGCCCATCGCGCAGATTCGGCGCCTGCGTAACGTAGCACCCAACCTCCGAGAGATCGTGCAGCACAACCGCACTGCACTCGTTCCCGCTGCGCAGTGTCGCTTCAAGCAGGCAAGGCCGCCGCCGCTCACCCCGCCGGTCTGCGTCGCTGCTGGCGGAGCGCACTGCCCGCACCACCGACCGCTCCAATTCCGCCACGGATGCCTCCAGCTGGGCATTATGCTTGCTCACCAACTCAGCTCGGGCACACGTGTTCTCAACCTGCGCCAGTGTGTCAGCGCAGCGGTGGTTCATATCGCTGGTCGCCGAGGCAATTTCCGTCATGCTGTGGGCAATCTCGTCGGTGGCACAGCCTTGCTGCTCGACCGCAGAGGCAATTGATCCGGCAGCATCGTTGATCTCCTCGACCAGCTTTTCGATGTGCCCGACGGCGGCCACCGAATCGGCCGTGGCGGCGCGGACATCCGCCAGATGGCGCGCAATTTCCTCGGTCGAGCGCGCGGTCTGCGTCGCCAGTTGCTTGACCTCGTTCGCCACGACTGCAAAGCCCTTGCCGGCATCGCCGGCGCGTGCCGCTTCGATCGTGGCGTTCAGCGCCAACAAATTGGTCTGACCAGCGATGCGAGCGATCACGTCCGCGACTATGCCGATGCGATCCACCCGCTGGCTCAGGGCATCTATGGACGATCGAGTCTCATGCGCTGCCTTCACCGCCTTCGCAACAATACGACTGGATAGGCCGACTTGGTCCGTGATCGCCCTCACCGAACTCGACAGCTCCTCAGTGGCACCGGCAATGCCTTGTACGGTGGCCATCACGTCGGATGCCTTGGCCGCGGTGGCGGTGATCGTCCGGCCGGCATGTTCCGACGACGCCGTCATGTCGGCAGCCGCGCCTGCGACGAGGGCGGTGTGAGCGGACACATCCTGCAGCGCCATATGCACCTCGCTCTCAATGGCCTCCACGAGATCGGCGATAGTTTGCTGCAATGGGAGATGCTGCGGCGGGCTAACCACATCGCCGCCATGGGCGCACGGGCGAACAGCCGCATCAGCCAGCGCCTGCGCCAGCCGGCCCAGCGCGCCGGATGCCGCCGTATAAGGTACGGACGGATCCGACGCGCCAGCCGCCACGCGCTGCGCGGCATCCGCCAGTCGAGCCAACGCACGGGTCAATGCCCAGACGGACAGACTGACCACGAGGCCGGTTACAATCAGCAGGGCCATGGCCACGGACGGTACCCCGGCGGCGGCGGCCATGACCGCTCCCGCCAGCGGAACCAACGCAGCGATCAGTGCGGCACCTGAACTTACCAACATGTCACTTCCCACTGCCCAGCAACTGACGCGGGCTTAGCAAAGGGGGCATGAAAAAAAGGTTAAAGAACGGGCCGCCCGCCGGGCCACAACACCGGAACTGGCCATGCTGCGGCGCAGCGCCTACCGTCGCGCCAAGCTGATAGAGCAGGCACGGACGGATGGCAGCAGGCGCGGTGAAACAGGCTCATCCGAAGCAGACCAAGCCACGCACCGTCCTGCTGATCGTCGCCTCCGCCATGTTCATGGAGCAGCTTGACGGCACCGTTCTGGCTACCGCGCTTCCCGCGATGGGCCGCAGCTTTGACGCCGACGCGCTGCACATGAGCATCGCGCTCACCTCCTACCTGCTGACGCTGGCAATGTTCATTCCGGCCAGCGGCCGCATTGCCGACCGCTACGGGTCGCGGTCCGTCTTCCGGGCGGCGATTGCGCTGTTCACCCTGGGATCGGTCGCCTGCGCGCTGGCGCCGACGCTATGGGCGCTGGTACTGGCGCGCATGGTGCAGGGCGCCGGCGGTGCGATGATGTCGCCGGTCGGGCGCCTGGTGATGCTGCGCGTGGTGTCGAAAGCAGAGCTGGTCCGCTCCATGGCGTGGCTAATGATCCCGGCGACGATCGGTCCGATCGTCGGGCCGCCGGTCGGCGGGTTCCTGGTTACCTATTTGTCCTGGCATTGGATTTTCTACATCAATGTGCCGATCGGCATCCTGGGCGTGGTTCTGGTGACACTGTTCATTGACGAAATGAAAGAGCCGGAGCGACAGAAATTCGACCTGCTCGGCCTGGTTCTGGCCGGTTCCGCCCTTTCCTGCCTGATGTTCGGCATCGAGGTCGCCAGCCGCGCCGGTGTATCGGCAGGCGTCCTGACGCTCGTCGGCGCCGGCCTGGTGTCCGGCGTGCTCTACGGCCTGCATGCGCGGCATACGGAGCGGCCGATCCTCGACTTCAGGTTACTACAGGTGACGACGTTTCGGATGTCCTGGATGTGCGGCTCGCTGTCGCGGGTCGCTGTCGGCGCAATGCCATTCCTGCTGCCCATGATGTTTCAGATCGGCTTCGGCCTGACCGCGGCGCAAAGCGGATTGATCACCTTTGTCAGCTCCGTCGGTTCGCTGCTGATGCGCACCTGCGCACCGTGGTTCCTGCGGCGGCTGGGATTCAGGACCGTGCTAACCTGGGTTGGCCTGCTGGCAACCTCCATCCTGGCGCTGAGCGCCGCATTCCGGCCATGGTGGCCGCTGTGGCTGATCTACTTCGTGCTGCTGGCGAACGGGTTTTTCCAGTCGCTGCAATTCATGGCCTACAATACGATCGCCTATGCCGATGTCTCGCGCGAGGACATGAGCGCGGCGACGAGTTTCTATACGACGTTCCAGCAAATGGCGCTGACACTGGGCATCGCGGTGTCGGCGGCGGCGCTGGCGGCGTCGATGGCAGCAACAGGACATGCCGAACCGCGGCTTGCGGACTTCTCTGCGGCGTTCCTGTTCGTTTCGGCAGTGTCGTTCCTGGCGCCGCTGCTGGCAACGCGGCTGGACAAGCAGGCGGGGGCGGAGTTGTCCGGACATGGCCGCTGACGTCTAAAGGGGGTCGCCGGCTTCATCCCTGAGGTGACGCGCAGAGGCGCAGCTGAAACAAGTAGCATCATGTTGCACAAAAATAACATTTTGACTTAACGGCGTTGACAGCGGTGGCGGTTGGTGCTGCGCTTCCCGACAAAATCAACAGGACATCAGTGTCACTGTACAACCGAGGGAGGCTGCAATGACTGGTAACGCGCAACAAACGCCGGCACAGATTCGTGCGAGTCTTGACCATCCGGTGATTGACGGTGATGGCCACTGGGTTGAGTACGACCCCGTCTTCGCGGAACAGATGCGAAAGGTCGGGGGCGACCTGGCGGCCAACGGCTTCCTCGCCGCAATGGGTGCGACGAAGGCCGCGCTGGATATGCCCGTGGCGGAGCGCAAGCGCCGCCGTACCGCGATGCCGGGCTTCTGGACGCGTCAGACCGGCAACACGCTGGACCGTGCGACAGCGATGATGCCGCGCCTGTTCTATGACCGGATGGATGAATTCGGCACCGACTTTGCCGTGATCTATCCTACCGCCGGCCTGCGGCTGCCGCGGATCAAGGATGACGCGACGCGCCGGGCCGTGATCCATGCCTATAATGTTGTGTCGGCAAGTTACTTCGAGAAACTGTCGGACCGGATGACACCGGCGGCGATCATCCCGATGCACCATCCGGACGAGGCGATCGCCGAACTCGAATTCGTGACCCGGCAACTGGGCGCGAAGGCGGCGATGTTCGGCAGCGCGTTCCCGCGGCAGGTTGAGTCGGTGAAGCCTGACCCCGAGGCCGACCGGTTCGCGGTCTGGTACGAGGTGTTCGGCATCGATAGCCCATACGACTACGACCCAGTGTGGGCCAAGTGCCGGGAATTGAAGATCGCGCCGACCTTCCACAGCACCGGCAGCAACCAGGCGCTGCGCAACTCGCCGACCAATTTTGTCTACAACCATATCGGCCACTTCGCCGACGCCGGCCATGCCGCCTGCAAGGGCATTTTCCTCGGCGGAATCACACGGCGGTTCCCCGAGTTGCGCTGGGCATTCCTGGAGGGCGGCGTGGGTTGGGCCGCGCAGTTGTTCGGCGACCTGATCGAGCATTGGGAACGGCGCAACATCAAGGCGCTGGAGAACATGAAGCCGGAAAAGCTCGACCGAGCCATGCTGATGGGCCTGGTGGAGAAATACGGTTACGGCGACATGCTGGCGGCACTGAAGGAACGCAACGGCACGCCGGACCCGGACCTGCTGGGCACCGGCGGGCTCGACGACCTGGACGATTTCTCTCGGTGCAAGTTCACCCGCAAGGAAGACTGGATGGATCTGTTTGCCAACCCGTTCTACTTCGGCTGCGAAGCGGACGACCGCATGAACGCGGTGGCTTTCGGCAAGACCAATCCGTTCGGCGCCAGGCTGAACGCGATCTACAGCTCCGATGTCGGGCATTTCGATGTCATCGACATGCGCGATCCGCTGCCGGAAGCCTATGAGCTGGTCGAAGACGGATTCATCACCCGGGACGACTTCCGTGACTTCGTGTTCGGGAACTCGGTGCGCCTGTGGGGGACACAGAACCCGAACTTCTTTGACGGCACACGCGTCGCCAAGGAGGCCAAGGCTCTGCTGGGGCAGCCCTCCATCCGGCAGGCGGCGGAGTAGCGATTTCAAGTTTGCGCGCGGGGGGTGGTGTTGCCTTCCGCGAGCAAGCTCGATGCTGCGTCCTGTCGGCGGTTCCGGATCAACGCGGGACGATCTGTCCCATCTTGCTCCCCCTGCCCCTCACGCGGGCTGATCCTGGCACGGTTAAGGCCGCTTGGCGCACGTTGTCGACCCTTCCCGTAGGAGCCCTATCGTCACGCCCCTGAACGGCACGATCATCCGGTGAGATGTCCGAACCGCAGACGTTGCGTCAGGCCCGCCTTGCTCCCACCCGACACGACGACGCAGCAGAACCCGGCTCGGGCCATTCGGCATCACCAGGCCATTCAGCGGCCGGACTGGGCCGATCGCCACCTGGCCGGGGTCAGACCCAATTCGCGTAGAAAGCGGTTCAGAAGAACATTCTCGTCCGGCTGAGCAGCCAAGTAACCACCCACGTCTTGCGATGCCAAAGCGGCGGCTGTCGGCGCGGTTGAGCGAAAGTCGTGGGTGGTCGGCCTTCGCCGACCATGACGGGTGAGGCCACGGCGCGCTCAAAATGAGCGCCTGTGTGCGTCGCCCTGCGCATCCGTGGTTCACGTCTCTCCCACGCTGCGTGGTCGCACCGCACAAGTGCCTCCCGCGTAGTCGCTCAGTCAGACCCCGCCGCCGCCAGTCGCGTTCCAGTCGCCGCGCCCCGCGGCATCCACAGCGCGCAGCCTAGTGCCGTCAGAGTCGAAACCACTGCGGCGCCGGCCAGGACGTAAAGGCCAGCCTCAAACGTTCCGGTCGACTCCTTCGCCCAGCCCACGGCGATCGGCCCCATATAGCCCGCGAAGTTGCCCAGGGAGTTGATCAGTGCCAGCGCCGCCGCCAGGGCCGACCCGGTCAGAAAAGTCGACGGCAACGGCCAGAACGGCGATTTCATGCCATAGAAGCCGACCGTCGCGACCGCAAAGGCCGCCAACACCCACAAGCTCTGGCTCCACATCGCTGCCAGCACCATGCCGACCGCGGCGAGGCCGCAGGTGACGACCAAGGTCCAGTAGCGGTCCGTCACCTTGTCCGACAGATGTCCACACAATACGATGGCAACGGTGCCGAAGATGTACGGCACCGAGGTCAGCAGTCCCGCTTGCGTATTGGTCACGCCGATCGCCTTCAGGATCTGCGGCAGGAACAACACCGTGCCGACCCCCGCCATGCCAATACCGGCAAAGATCACGGTCAGGATCATCACCCGCGGATTGACCATCGCCTGCAGGATGGAGAAGGCCCGCACGTCCTCAACCGCCCGCTTCTCGCGCGCAATGACGCCACTGAGCCAGGCGCGCTGTTCCGAACTCAGCCACGTTGCTTCCTCGGGGCGCTCCGTCAGCACCCAGAACACGGTGATGCCGACCAGCACCGTCGGCAGGCCCTCACCCAGGAACATCCATTGCCAGCCATGCAGGCCCCAGACGCCGTCCAGTTGCATCAGCGCCGTCGACAACGGTGCGCCGATGGCCGTGGCCAGCGGCAATCCGGTCAGGAACCAGCCGGTGACCCGGCCACGATGGTGCTGCGGGAACCAGCGGTGGAAATACAGCAGCAGGCCGGGAAACAGCCCCGCCTCGGCGGCGCCGACCAGCACGCGGATGATGAAGAAACTCGTCGGTCCCGTGGCAAACGCAGTCGCCGCCGAGAACAGCCCCCAGGTGATCATGATGCGCGCGATCCAGGGTCGCGCACCGACCTTCTCCAGGATGATGTTGGATGGGACCTCCAGCAGGCAGTAGCCCCAGAAGAACGCGCCCGCGGCAAGGCCATAGACATAGGCGCTCAGCCCCAGATCCTTGTTCATCGTCAGAGCAGCGAAGCTGACATTGATCCGGTCGATGTAGCAGAGGATGTACAGCAGGAAACAGAACGGCACCAGACGGAAGTAAACCTTACGTATTGTTGCACGTTCCAGCGCGTCCGCGGGCATAGCGGCCATTATTGCCTCCCTGACTTTTTGTTAATGTCGACGGTGCCACTGCGCACCAGCGCGGGCAAGTGCGGCGTCTGCTTGCTGCATCGGCGCAGGTGTATATGTTGGGGCAATGGACGCCGCCTCAGCCCCCGCCACGACGCCCACGATCGCTTTGCTCGAACGGCTGGTGAGTTTCGACACAACGAGCCGGAACTCGAACCTGGCTTTGATCGGCTTCGTGCGGGATTACCTCGACAGCCACGGCGTCAGCTACCGCGTCAGCACCGACGCCAGCGGGCAGAAGGCGAACATCCACGCCGTGATCGGCCCACAATGCGCCGGCGGCATCGCTCTCAGCGGCCATGTCGACACCGTGCCGGTCGACGGCCAGCCCTGGACCGGCGATCCGTTCAGCCTCCGCCGCCGCGATGACACACTCATTGCCCGTGGCGCCTGCGATATGAAGGGATTCGTTGCCGCCTGCCTTGCCGCGGTTCCCGACCTGCAGGCGCGTAAGCTGGCGCGCCCGATCCATCTGTTCATCAGCTATGATGAGGAGGTCGGTTGCGGCGGCGCGCAGCGCCTGATCCAGGACTTAGGCGAGTCCGGGCTGCTGCCCTCGCTCTGCGTGGTCGGTGAACCGTCCGGGATGCAGCCGATCCTGGCGCACAAGGGCAAGCTCAACCTGCGCGCAACCGTACATGGGAAGCCCGGCCATTCCAGCGACCCGGCCCGCGGCGTCAACGCGGTGCAGGCTGCCGCCGAAGCGATTGCCTGGATCGCGCAGGAAGCCAGGCGCGTGGCAACGAACGGCCCGTTCGATCCGGCATTTGATCCACCTTATACCACCATCCATGTCGGCACCGTGCAGGGTGGTACTATTCTGAACATCATTCCGTCTCACGCTGAATTTACCATGGAGTGGCGGTATATCCCCGGTGACTCGCCGTATCGCCACATGGAACAGATGCGCAGATGGATCGCGGAAACGATTGAGCCCGGCATGAAGATGGTCGACCCAGCCTGTGGATTCAGTTACGATATTGAACTGGAAATGCCTGGCATGTCGCTGCCGCCCGATCATGAGCTGACCGGCCTTATCAAGCAACTCACCGGATCAAACAGCACCGGTGCCGTCAGCTACGGCACTGAGGGCGGGTTCTACGAAAAGGCCGGCATTCCAACGATCATCTGCGGCCCGGGCCATATCGCCCAGGCGCATCAGCCCGATGAGTGGATCGCGATTTCGGAACTGGCAGCGTGCGATCGCTTCATCCGGCGGCTGGCCGATCGTCTGGTGGCCTGATCGCGTCATGAGCCTGCCGGCCCAGTCCATGCCGTTGCCGGAGTTTGAAGTCCGCCTGCCGCGGCCTGACATTGCCGCGTGGGTGCCCGGCAACACAGGCATTCCCGGCGTCACGACGATGGACTCCGGACGACCCGGCCCGCACGTCGCGCTGTTCAGCCTGGTTCACGGCAATGAATATGCCGGCGCTGCCGTGCTGGCCGACCTGTTACAGAGCGGCATCAAACCCCGGCGCGGGCGACTGTCCTTCGGCTTCATGAATCTTACGGCGTTTGCACGCTTCGACTCGAGGCGGCCCACCGCCTCGCGTTTCATCGACGAGGACATGAACCGCGTCTGGGACGCCTCGATCCTGGCCGGTCCCCGCCGATCCATTGAACTCGACCGCGCTCGGGAAGTGCTGCCGTTCATTGAGACGGTGGATGTGTTGCTCGACCTGCATTCCATGCTGTGGCCGTCGGAGCCGTTGATCCTGAGCGGCACGCCGGACAAGGGCCGGACATTGGCGGCCGCGATTGGCACCCCGCCGCTGGTGGTGTCCGATCAGGGACATGTCAATGGCAGGCGGATCATCGATTACGGACGCTTTGCCGATCCTGAGACTCCCTATATCGCCTGCCTCGTGGAGGCCGGGCAGCATTGGGAGGTGCGGACGGTAGCGACCATGCGCGCCAGCGTCGCCGGGCTGCTGCGGCACCTGGCTCTGATCGATGCCGATGCGCCGTTGCCACCGGCCCCTGCACGGTCGTCGATCCGGGTGGCGAAGGTGACTACGGCGGTGACGGCGATGACGGCGAATTTTGCCTTTATGCGGGCCTATCGCGGCGGCGACATCATTCCCCGGCGCAATACGCTGATCGCGATGGACGGCGAAACGGAGATTCGCACACCGCACGATGACTGCCTGCTGGTGATGCCGAGCCTGCGGCCAAGCCGGGGACATACGGCGGTGCGACTGGCGCGCTTCGAGGGGTAGAGGGCGCTGGGTGAGGTGCCTGAGAGGTTACCAGCTCGCCACTGACGGGCAGGAATTCTCGCCGCGGCGATGAGCGGCACGGATGCCAACGACCCGGCTCAACGCGCTCGCCGGCTCTCCTTGCAACTGGGGACCGGCAAAGCCGACCGATCGCACTTCCGTCGGACTCAAACCCGTCGGCATCACGCTACCTTACCTCTCACCCCGGCGATCGGCGTTGCGTTCACCGCCGGATTCGCAGACAAAGCGCCGCATGGCAGACCTTCGCATCCACAACAGCCTCACCCGCCGGGAGGAACGGTTCGAACCGTCCGACCCCGCCAACGTGCGGATGTATGTGTGTGGTCCGACGGTCTATGACCTCGCCCATGTCGGCAACGGTCGCGCCGCGGTCGTCTTCGACGTGCTCGCCCGCCTTCTGCGCGTGCTGTATCCGCGCGTCACCTATGTGCGGAACATCACCGACATCGACGACAAGATCAACACACGCTCGAAGGAAAGCGGCGAACCGATTGCCGCCATCACCGCCCGCACCACCGCCGACTATCACGCTGACATGGCCGCCCTGGGTACGCTGCCGCCGGATCAGGAGCCGCGTGCGACGGCGCATGTCGCCGACATGATCGCGATCATCCAGCGCCTGATCGAGCGCGGCCACGCGTATGAGGCCGAGGGGCACGTCCTGTTCGCCGTCGCCTCCGACCCGACCTACGGCAATCTGTCCGGGCGCAGCCATGAGGAACTTCTTGCCGGCGCCCGCATCGACGTTGCGCCGTATAAGCGCGATCCGGGTGACTTCGTGTTGTGGAAACCTTCGACGCCGGACCTGCCGGGCTGGGACTCGCCCTGGGGCCGCGGCCGGCCGGGCTGGCACATCGAATGCTCCGCGATGGCCTGGAAATACCTCGGCGAGACCTTCGACATTCATGGCGGCGGCAGCGACCTGATCTTCCCGCACCACGAAAACGAGATGGCACAGAGCTGCTGCGCCTTCCCCGGCTCGCACTTCGCCCGCTACTGGATGCATAACGGCATGCTGCAGGTGAACGATGAGAAGATGTCGAAAAGCCTCGGCAACTTCTTCACCGTACGCGACGTGCTGGCGAAGGCGCCGGGCGAGGCAATCCGGCTGCTGCTGCTGCGCACGCATTACCGGTCGCTGCTGGACTTCACCGACCACGGGCTGACCGAGGCGAAGCGCGAGCTGGATCGTTTCTACCGCGCGCTGTCCGGCCATCCCGGCGTGACGCCGGCCGCCGAGGTGCCTGCGCCGGTGCTTGAGGCGCTGTGTGACGACCTGAACACGCCGTTGGCCATTACGCAGATGCGCCCGTTGGCCGATGCGGCGCTGGCGGGCGACGCGGCGGCCGCAGCGTCACTGCTGGCGGCGGGCAGCGTGCTGGGCCTGCTGCAGCAAGATCCGGACGCGTGGTTCCGTGGTGGCGTCGACGATTCGGCTGCCATCGAGGCGGCCATCGCCGAACGGCTGGCAGCGCGGAAGGCAAGGGATTTCGCGCGAGCGGACGCCATCCGGGCGGAGCTACTGGCGAAGGGGATCGTGCTGGAGGATGGGCCGAAAGGCACGATCTGGCGGCGCGCCGGGTGATGACCGGAAACAGCTTTATAGGCTGCCTCGGATGCCGGACGGTCCGGCACGTACCCGGCCCCGTCATAGCGGGCGAAGGCCCGCCATCCGCGGCTTTGCCGCAAAGGCGCTGTCGCTGTGCGGAATTCTCAACCACAAGGCGTGGATGGCGGGCCCCCACCCACCAAGCCGAGAGGCGCGCAGGTGGCCGTACGCTGGCATCGCCGCTATGACCGGCCGCGACGGCGGGGCTGACCTCCACCCGATCGGAAACAGTCCGGTTGTGATCCTGGTCCGCCCGCAGCTTGCGGATAATATCGGCGCCTGCGCCCGAGCGATGGCCAATGGCGGACTGTTCCACCTCCGCCTCGTCGCCCCGCGGGACGGCTGGCCGCAGGAAAAGGCGTGGCGCAACGCCTCCGGCGCCGACCGGCTCCTGGATGCGGCGACAGTGCACGACACAGTCGCGGACGCCGTCGCTGACCTGCACCACGTCTTCGCCACCTGTCCGCGCCCGCGCCATATCGTCAAGCCGGTGCTGACTGCGCGCGGTGCCGCGGCTGAACTGCGGGCGATCACCGACCGGGGCCTGCGCGCCGGCCTGCTGTTCGGGCCGGAGCGCGCCGGCCTCGATAACGACGACATGGCCCAGGCCAACGCGCTGGTGCGCTACCCGCTCAACCCCGACTTCATGTCGCTGAACCTGGCGCAGGCGGTCATGGTGATGGCGTATGAGTGGTGGGCCGCCGCTGACGGCACACCGCCGCGGGCGCTGGTGACGCATGAGAGCCCGGTGGCGGACAAGGCGGCGCTGGAGAATTTCCTCGTGCATCTGGTGGATCAGCTCGATGCCTGTGGGTTCCTGCGCAACCTGCCGAAGCGACCAGGCATGGTGCGCAACCTGCGCCACCTGTTCCAGCGCGGCGAGGTGACACAACAGGAGCTGCGCACACTGCACGGCGTGGTGACGGAGCTGGCGATTGGCCGGCGCCGCCGGGGACGGCTCGAGCCGGATGATCTTGAGCCGCAATGATAGCGGCGGTGCCGCCATCTTGAAGCCGCCCGGCGTCCGGAGACGGTCCGGATAGCCATTCGTGCGGTGGCCAACGCCGCAGCGCGCGAGCACTCGTCGCTGCATGCAGTGGCATCGCCATCACGTCCCCGGCACCCGTCGTAACGAACGACGCCAGGCTGCGTTGGCATCATGGACGAAGCCCAACCGGTGCAGCGCCGCGCCGCCGCGCCGCCGGATCAGGCAAGCTCTCTGCAGGGGAATCTCAGATGGACCAGCCTAATCAGGCCCACGACATGACCGACGTAACCTACGGCGAGGCCAAGGTGTTGCGCGGCAGCGGCGGCGAGACGCACCAGACAGCCACCGAAAGCACGCCCGTTCTGACGACCCAGCAGGGCGTTCCGGTGGCGGATGACCAGAATTCACTGCGCGCGGGGGCCCGTGGTCCAACCCTGCTCGAAGACTTCCACTTCCGCGAAAAAATCTTCCACTTCGACCATGAGCGCATACCGGAGCGTGTCGTCCACGCGCGCGGCTATGGCGCGCACGGGTTCTTCGAACTGACTGATTCGCTCGCCGAATACACCAAAGCCGACATTTTCCAGCGCCCGGGTGAGCGCGTCGAGGCGTTTGTCCGCTTCTCCACCGTCGCCGGCAACAAGGGCTCACCTGACCTCGCGCGCGACGTCCGCGGCTTTGCGGTCAAGCTCTACACCAAGCAGGGCAACTGGGACCTCGTGGGCAACAACATCCCGGTGTTCTTCATCCAAGACGCGATCAAGTTCCCGGACTTCGTGCACGCCACCAAGCAGGAGCCGGACCGCGCCTTTCCGCAGGCGCAGACGGCGCATGACAATTTCTGGGACTTCGTCTCGCTGACGCCGGAATCCACCCACATGTTGCTGTGGATCATGTCCGACCGGACGATCCCGCGTTCCTTCCGCTTCATGGAAGGTTTTGGCGTGCACACGTTCCGCCTGGTCAACGCCGAGGGCAAGTCATCCTTCGTGAAGTTTCACTGGAAGCCGAAGCTGGGCGTGCAGTCGGTGGTGTGGAACGAGGCGGTGAAGATCAACGGCGCCGATCCGGACTTTCACCGGCGCGACCTGTGGAATTCCATCGCGGCCGGCGACTTCCCGGAGTGGGAACTGGGCGTGCAGATCTTTGACGAGGCGTTCGTCGAGAAATTCCCCTTCGACGTGCTGGACGCCACCAAGATCATTCCCGAGGAGGATGTGCCGGTCCGCCGCGTCGGGCGCTTGGTACTCGATCGCAACGTGGACAATTTCTTCCAGGAGACGGAACAGGTCGCGTTCTGCACGCAGAATATTGTGCCTGGCATCGACTTCACCAACGACCCGCTGCTGCAGGGGCGCAACTTCTCCTACCTGGACACGCAGTTGAAGCGCCTGGGCAGCCCGAACTTCACGCATATCCCGGTCAACGCGCCGCGCTGCCCGTTCGCGCATTTCCAGCAGGATGGCCACATGGCCATGCACAATCCGAAGGGGCGGGCAAACTACGAGCCGAACTCCTGGGGTCTTGGCCCGCGCGAGGCGCCGAAGACCGGCTACACCTCGTATCCGGAGCCGGTCGAGGGGCCGAAGCTGCGCGTCCGGCCGGAGCTGTTCGCGGATCATTACAGTCAGGCAACACAATTCTATCAAAGCCAGACCGAGATCGAGCAGACCCACATCAAGAACGCCTTCGTCTTTGAACTGTCCAAGGTGGAGACGCTGGCGATCCGCGAACGCGTCGTCAGCCACCTGCGCAACGTGGACGAGACCCTCGCACTGCAAGTGGCCGACGGGCTCGGCCTGGAGACATTGCCGGATGCCGCGCCGCCCGCGCGTAAGCCGATCACCGGCCTGAAGCCGTCGCAGGCGCTCAGCATTCTGGCCAATCCGCTCCCCACGCTGGCAGGCCGCAAGCTCGGCGTTCTGGTCAGCGATGGCGCACCCTCGGAACTGCTGGAAGCCGTGATGGACCTCGCCCGGACGGAAGGGCTGATGGTCGAGGTGGTGGCACCCAAGATTGGCGGCATCACGTGCAGCGCCGGTAAGCGCGTACCGGCGCAGCAGAAGGTGAATGGCGGCCCGTCCGTGCTGTATGACGCCGTGGTCGTGCTGCTGTCCGACCAGGGCGCGCAGATGCTGGCGAAAGAGGCGACGGCACGGGACTTCGTCACCGATGCCTGGGCGCATGCCAAGTTCATCGCTTTCAATGCGGCTGCCCAGCCGCTGTTCCAGGCGGCCTGCGTCACCCCGGACGACGACGGCTGCACGGAACTGGCATCACCTGGCGATGTAACGAAGTTCCTGCAGAAATGCAGCGCCGTTCGCTTCTGGCCGCGCGAGGCGACGGTGCAGGCGGTCTAACGCGTCTTGGCCATTTGCCGGTGGGTAGGGCCAGCAGCAGGCCGCATCCCGCCGGCGAATGGCCACAGGGTTCAAGATCCGGTTTCAGGCGCGTGTTGCGCCGGCTCCCGTGTTGGTTGTCGCATCGCAGCCGGCGGCGGCAGAAGGCGCAGAAGACCGCCGACCGTTCGGTCCTTCGATAACGGAAGCCGGCGCATTTCATGAGCAGCACGGCGGGCTCGATCGCCAACACATTCGGCCCGGTCGGGCTGGACAAGTGCGTCGGCATCATCTCGGTGACCTACCTGAAGGACATCAAGGACCCCGCCTACGCCAAGGATGAGGACGTGCTGGGTTATCTCGACTTCATGAAGAAGCGCATTCGCGAAGGCGCTGTCGACGACGCGAACTTTTCATACGCCTTTGCCACTGTTCACACGCTGATGCAGGTGCTGAAGCAGTGCGGCGATGACCTTACGCGCGCCAACGTCATGCGCCAGGTGGCCAGTCTGCACGACCTCGTCGTGCCGATGCTGCTGCCGGGGATCAAGATCAATACCAGCCCGACACGGTTCGCCCCGATCAACCAGGAGCAGATGGTGCGCTTCAACGGCACCTCTTGGGAGCGCTTCGGGGAGATTCGTACCGCCAGTTGAGCCAACCCTGAGTCAGTTGGCGTGTCGGGCCTGCCCGGTCCATTCCCCTTAAACAATGGCGGGACCGGCAGCCCGCGGCAGTAGCGGCGCGCTACAGTCCGCGTTTGGTGCGCCGCTGCACCGGCCGCTCGGCCGCCACCCGCCGAGCGGCCCCCAGCGCCGCGCGGGCCCAGTGCAGCAGCTCCTCGGGCTCGTCCAGCAGCCGGTCTGGCACGCGCCAGAACGCCAGGTCGATGCTCCGGCCCTGCTTTTCGTAGCTCAGCGGCGGCTCCGACGCCGCTTCCGCGAACACGGCCCGGTTGTCATCATCGACCCGGACATACAGCGTGTCCTCGGTCACCATGGCGAACATCAGACCGTTACAGAACACGCCGGTCTTGCCGAACATCCGCCGCATCGTCAGCGGACCGAGCGGCGCAAGTTGCTCCAGCAGAAAGTCGGCAAAACCGGCACTGGCGACCATCTTCCCCCACCCATAGCCGTCCGTCCGCCGCCCTGATATCGTTCCCGCTTCACCGAAAACGGGAGGAACCACCCATGGACCTGGGACTCAAGGGCAAGAAAGCCATCGTCTGCGCCGCCAGCAAAGGGCTCGGCCGCGCCTGCGCCATTTCCCTGGCGCGGGAGGGCGTGGACCTCGTCATCACCGCCCGCACCGCCGCAGACCTGGAAAAGACCGCCGAGGAAATCCGCCAGATGACCGGCGTGAACGTGACGGCCGTGCCGGGTGACATCACGTCCGAGGCTGGCAGGGCCGCCGCGCTGGCCGCCTGCCCGCAGCCGGACATCCTGATCAACAACAACGGCGGCCCGCCGCGCGGCGATTTCCGTGAGTGGGGTCGCGAGGACTGGATCAAGGCCGTCGATGCCAACATGCTGGCACCGATCCTGTTCATCAAGTCTGTCGTGGACGGCATGACGGAGCGGAAGTTCGGGCGGATTGTCAACATCACCTCGGCCTCGGTGAAGTCGCCGATCCCCGAACTGGGCATGAGCAACGGTGCCCGCGCCGGACTGACCGGCTTCGTCGCCGGCCTCGCGCGGCAGGTGGCGCGGCACAACGTCATCATCAACAACCTGCTGCCGGGTCCGTTCCTGACCGACCGCCTGCGCGGCGGATTCCAGGAGGCGGCGCGGCGGACCAACCGGTCGGTGGATGAGGTCGTGCAGGAGCGTCTGGCTGCCACCCCGGCGGGCCGTGCCGGCGATCCGGCGGAATTCGGTGACGCCTGCGCGTTCCTCTGCTCCGCCAAGATCAGCTTCATGGTCGGGCAGAACCTGCTGCTCGACGGCGGCGCATTCAACTCATCGATGTCGTAAAGAAACGACGGCCGGCGCTTGCGGGCGCCGGCCGGTGGCTACTGCGACAGCGTCGCGTCCAGGGTGATTTCGGCGTTCAGTACCTTTGAGACAGGGCAGTTGGCCTTCGCCTCTCCTGCCAGCTTCTGGAACGTATCGTTGTCGATCCCCGGCACCTTCGCCTTCAGCGTCAGGTGGATGGCGGAGATTTTGAACCCGCCCGGCACCTGGTCCATGGTCAGTGTCGCCTCGCAATCCAGGCTTTCGGGCGGATGGCCGGCGCCACTCAACTGGAATGCCGTTGCCATGCTGAAACACCCGGCATGCGCTACGGCGATCAGTTCCTCCGGGTTCGTCCCCTTGCCGTCGCCGAACCGGGCGTTGAAGCCGTACGGCGTGTCCTTCAGCGTGCCGCTTTGTGTGGTCAGGCTGCCGGTGCCTTCCTTGCCGGTGCCGTGCCATTGCGCCGAGGCGTGCCGTTTGATCGAGGCCATGCTGCGTACTCCTGGATGGTGTTCGGGGCATATGGGCCGCGACCGGAGGACAGGCAGGGACCTCACCAACCGGTGACGTCCCTTGCGTCTGCGCATTGACGCGGCGGGCACCGGCACCGAACGATAGCGCATGGACGATGAAATCCTGTTCTTCATCCTGGTAGCGCTGGCCGCTCTGGTCGGCTGGCTGCTGGGCGTCATCGGCTACTTCAAGGCACGCCGAGCACTGCGCGAGGTGGCCGAACTGCGCCGCCGCCTGGGCACGGAGGCGGCCGCGGCGCCAGTGATGCCGGCCGCGGTCGATGACACGTTACGCTCGGGCGCCGCACCGGTCGCCGCCCCCGCGCCGGACCTGGCGGAACCGGAGCCACAGCCGGCCGCAACCAGTGATGCCACGCCCGCAGAGCCGTCTGATGCCCAGCCCGCCAAACCGAACCTGGACCTGGAGGCGCTGCTAACGACCCGCTGGGGCATCTGGGCGGGCGCGCTGGCGCTGCTGATGGCTGCCGTCTTCCTGGTGCGCTACGCCGTGGAGCAGGATCTGCTGGGCCCCGCGGTACGCTGCACGCTGGCGGCGCTGCTGGGCGTGGCGCTGATCGCCGGCGCCGAATGGCTGCGCCGGCGCGACAGAACCGCACCACCCGCGGATGAACCGGCGGTCAGCGCCGCAGCGGAACAGGATCTCGACCTCACCGGCGCGTCGGGATCAGACGGAACCGGCCTGGCACAGACAGGAGCGGCGGCGACCCAATCCACGCCGGCCGTCGTCTTCGGCCCCGACCTCGCGCCCGCCGCGCTCGCGGCTGGCGGCGTGGGCGCACTGTTCGGCGCCGCTTACGGCGCCGGCCCGCTCTATGACCTGATCCCACCGCTGCTTGCTTTCGTGCTGATGGCCGCCGCGTCCTTGATTGGGCTGGCGCTGGCACTGCTACATGGACAGGTCGTCGCCGCCATCGGCCTGATCGGCGCCTTCGTCACGCCGTTGCTGGTGCAGACGCAACAGCCCTGGCTGCCCGGCCTGTTCGGCTACCTGCTGTTCGTCTCCGCCGCCGCCCTCGGCGTCGTCCGCTACACCGCCTGGATCTGGCTCGGCTGGGCAGCCACCATCGCCGATGCGATGTGGGTGCTGACCGCACTGGCCATAGGGCCGGGCGTCGACGCCTGGGCGCCCGCCTTCTTTGTCCCAGCGGTCGCCGCACTGAACCTCTGGCTGCTGCCGCCCGCTGCGCTGGACCATCCGATCGGCCGCCGCCTTGTGTGGGTACCGGTGGCAATCCTCGGCCTGACCGGCCTGGCGTTGTGCAACGACCTGCAGTCCTGGGAGACGCGGGCTGGCGTGCTGCTGCTGGCGCCGCTGACCGTGGCCAAGGCGGCGCAGGAAGCGCGTCTGCGCCTGCTGCCGTTCCTCGCCGCGCTGCTGGCGCTGCTGCTGTTTGCCGGCTGGTCGATGGACATCACCGACTGGCCCGGCCCGCTGGAGCATCCGAGCAATTGGACGCCGGCGGTGGTGCAGGCGCTGATTGCCACCGCAGCGCTGACCGCGGGCTTCTTCGCCGCCACCGGGCTGTGGTTCCAGAACCGCCGCACGCAGCCGCTGCCCTGGGCGAGCCTGACCGCCAGCGTACCAGTGCTGGCCCTGGCGGTCTGCTATTGGCGGGTGGCGCTGTTCCAGACGCGCGCCGACT
>JAFEFW010000624.1 GCA_018240405.1 Pseudomonadota bacterium | reverse complement strand
TCTGCTTCATGGCCGGAACATTGATCAAGACACCACAAGGCGATGTGCCGATCGAGATGTTGCGGCCGGGAGACTCCGTTGTCACGGCGGACGGTGCGACGGCGCCGATCCGCTGGTTGGGCCGGCAGACCATCTCGACCGTTTTTTCGGACCCGCTGCGTGTGCTGCCGATCCGGATCAGGGCTGGTGCCCTGGAGGATCGGGTGCCGACACGCGACCTTTTGGTGTCTCCGGACCACGCGCTGCTAGTGGACGGAATCCTTGTGCAGGCAAGTGCATTGGTCAATGGACTATCCATTGTGCGGGAGCCTGACGTGCCGGAAGTGTTCGTTTACTACCACGTGGAACTGACGGATCATTCGCTGCTGCTGGCGGAAGGGGCGGCGGCGGAGACGTTCATCGACAATGTTGACCGCATGGCCTTCGATAACTGGGCAGAGCATGAGGCGTTGTATCCCGCTGGTGCACCAATCGCTGAGATGGACTTGCCGCGCGCTAAATCGCACCGCCAGGTGCCGCGCCGAGTCCGGGACCGGCTTGTGGGCCGTGCCATGCAAATCGCCGAAGCGGCCGACGCAGCGGCGTGAAGGGAAGCACGGAGGCTTCGTCAGTGCTGGTGCCGACAGGATCAGCTGACGCTGCTGCATTACAAAGGCTGCGGCGATGTGCCGGCCCGGTTCTGTTACCAGCCGTAAGCAGGCTTACCGGTAGCAGTCGATAAACGCGATCGGCGGCATGCTGAGGAAGTCGTCCCAGTAGCCGGGGGGAAACATACTTTCTGCCTCGGGCGACAGAGTCGCCTTATGCCAGCGAATGTCGTGAAAGCCTGCCGCGTGCAGCGCAGCCTCATGCGTCGCTGGGCTGAGATGGAAATTCTCGACATTGAACTGGCTGCCGTCGAGATAGATGGTGAAAGTAATCGGAGCACCTTCGTAGAGTTCCGGCGGCGTCGCTGCCTCAAATCCGTACTTCCGAAAGGACGGAGCAGAGGGGAAGTTGCATAGTGGGCTGGCGTTTACGGTCAGGAACCTGCCGCCTGGACGCAGGCATTGCGCGATGCTTCGGCACATTTGCTCTAATTCCGCGCGGTCACGTGCGTAATTCAGCAAGAACCCCGCAACCGCCAAGTCAAACTGCGGCCCGAAGCCTAGATTGCGGCCATCGCCTACCTGGTACCTGATCCCCAGCGGCCGCTCGGCCTCCATTGCTGCAGCCAGTTGCACCATCGTTTCCGATAGATCAACACCGATGACAGAGGCCGCCCCCGCTTCCATGAGCGCGCGGCTATAAGTGCCTTCGCCGCAGGCAATGTCGATCACGTGCTTGCCGGCTGGATTCCCGATCAGCCTCATCATGGTATAGAATTCGATATGGCGCCGCCAGGCCTGCTGCCGCCCGACGCGATATTGCTCCCCGATCACGTTATAATCCGTAGTCATGTCGCCTTCTCTTCTTGAGCGGGAACCTCGTGCCGACTGACGCTGGGCGCGGGCCCGCCATACTACCTCCGTACCGTTTCGTCTATGATGCCGCATCACCGTGCGGCCCGCAGCTGCCGGCGTCCCTCCTCGGCATCTCATTCGGCGCGGCCCGCAGCCAGATGGGTTGAGACCCGCTCATCAGCGCCGCACGAGTCTGCGTGAGGACAAAGAAGGAGTTTACGTATGCATACAATCTTGGTTACAGGGTTTGAAGCGTTCGGTACGACACCGATCAACCCGGCAGAGCAGGTTGCCCGGCACCTGAATGGCGAAACGATTGACGGTGCTACGGTCATCGGCCGGATCATTCCCAATACATTTTTTAAATGCATTGAAACGGTGAAAGCGGCCATGCATGAGACTCAGCCGGACGCCGTGGTCATGTTGGGTGAGTTCGGCGGGCGCTCCATGATCACAGTAGAAAGGATCGCGCAGAATTTGAACGACAATGCGCGCTATGGAATACGTGATAATGATGGACGGCTGCTGCAGGGAGAGCTGACCGCACCGGATGGACCGGTGGCTTATCGGTCAACGCTGCCGATCCGCGCAATGGTAGGTGCCATGCGCCGCGCGGGCATTCCCGCAGACATTTCCGATACTGGTGGAACCTTCTGCTGTAATCACCTCATGTACGGTGTGCTGCACCATATCAGCACGGCGGGCATGAACACGCGGGCGGGTTGGGTTCACTTGCCTCATCTTCCTGAGGTTGCCGCGTTGGAGCAGAACCTGGGGGCACCGAGCATGTCTGTCGCAACGGCGGCTGCTGGGCTCCGCGAAGCCATCAAGGCTTTGGTAGCCAATCCCCAGGATAGCGCCGACGTTATACCTTCTCGCCTACAAATTTGACCGGGATCTGGCGATTCGATCATTACGGCTTTTTCAGGCTGGTGTCCCGTGTCTGAAATGGCGCCTCATTGGTAATGACGAAGTCGCCTGACCCTTACCGCGCGTTTCGGTTCACGCCCGCAATCGGCACTTTGTACGACTCGGCTGGCTCCTGAAGCTGCCTCCTGTGGCGAAGGATAGCCATCGCCGGACGACGCATGGAGCCGCTGACACTGACGGAGGCTGAGCGGAGTGAACTGACAGCGTTGGGTTTGGTTCGCGGATGGCGCAGGCGCTGACCCAACAGGCGCGGATTGTCCTGGCCTGCTTTAACCTCGAACTGCAGCCCCTGGCCGTCGCGGTGCTTGCCCTCTTTGAGCCGGGCGATGGCCTTCGCGGTGAGTGCGTTCGTGAGCATGCCCAGCGTCCTGATCAGGGTGCTTCAGCCTACCGGGACGCTGCCTGGCCAACAGCAGAAATACCCATAACGACATGGCTTACCCTGGAACAGCGCGGGATGGGGTGGACAGCACGCTTTTACGACCGGCAGCGGCATCTCCAAATACCTATGTTTTCTCAGTCATATAGAGACAGTGTGGGACAGGTGGGGACACTACAACGTCTGACCCTTGATGCGAGACGCCAGACCAGCCTGCTGGCACTGAATGCGACGATCGAGTCCGCCCGTGCCGGGGAAGCCGGCAAGGGATTTGCCGTGGTCGCCGGCGAGGTCAAGGCGTTGGCGACGCAGACGGCGCACGCAACCGACCAGATCGGCGCTCAGATCAGTGACATCGTGGCGGCAACGGAGCAGGCGTAGAACGCCGTGCGCACGGTTTAGGCGGGCCATCGAACAGGTCGACCAGGTCGCCAGTGCAATCGTCGCCGCGGTCGAGACCCAAGCCACCGCGACACAGGCGATCAGCGACAGCGTTCGGGCCGTATCCGCCACTACGCAGAACACCGAAAGAGCCATGGAGCAGGTGCGGTCGATTGCGGCGCAGGCCAACGCCGCCAGCACGCGCGTCACCGGTGCGGCAGCAGAAGTCGGCCAGACGGCCAGCACACTGCGGACCGAGGTCACGGACTTCCTCGATGCGATGTGCCGCCATGACGGCGACCGGCGCGCGGACGAACGGATGTCCGGCAATGGTGCCAAGGCCAGAGTCACAGTGCGCGGCGGCCGGCCGGTCGAGGCGGCGGTACGCGACATCTCCAGGGGCGGTATCGCCCTGCGCTTTATCAGCGCGGCGGCGCCCGGGCCGGAGGTGCGGGTGGAATTGCCCGGCAGCGCCCTCGTTTCGAGCCGCATCCTACGGCAGGAGGCCGAACACACGATGATCGCGTTTCACCGATCGACGCAGAATCTGGGGGTGCTGGCGCGCACGCTGGCGGCGATGGAGCAGTCGGAGGAGCGGCCCGCCTGATCCGGACTATAGCTCCACCCGCCGCGCCGCCAGCGCTGCCTCATTCACCACGAGCCCCAGCCCCGGTCCGTCGGGTAGCCGGAACAGCCCATCCACCGGTATCGGCGGGTTGTCGAACACGGCGTGCGTGCGGGTGGACGGATCGTTCCATTCGGCTGGCTTGGTCCCCTGCAGCAGCGTGGCGACAACATGCAGGTTCGCCATATGCCCGATCGTCGGCTGCGTCTGGTGTGGCACCAGTTCGACGCCGTGCGCATGCGCCAGCGCGGCGCAGCGCAGCAGTCCGGTGATGCCGCCCATTTTGACGATATCCGGCTGCACCATCCGCACGCCGGCGCTGATCAGATCCGCCAGCGCCGCCAAAGTGTAGGTCTGTTCGCCGGCGGACACCGTGATGTCCAGCTTCTGCGCCACCTCGCCCATTGCCCGCACATGGTAGTGCTGCACCGGCTCTTCGAACCACCAGTAGCCGAGATCCTCCAGCGCCCGCCCTACCCGGATGGCGCCGCCGATTGAGTAACAATTGTTGGCATCGAACGCCAACGGGAAGCCGTTGCCGACCAGCCCCCGCACCGCCTTCGCCTTGGCGATGTCACCGGGAATATCGGCATCCAGCGTCGTGCGGTTATTGTCGAAGCGGATCTTGATCGCCGCAGGCTTGTCCTTCAGCCGCTGCTCCACCACGCGCCGCACGCCATCAATGTTCCGGTCGCCATTGCCGCCGATCGAGGCGTAGAATGGCACCGCGCCCCGCCACGCGCCACCGATCAGCTTGTAGATCGGCAGGCCGGTCAGCTTGCCCTTGATGTCCCAAAGCGCAATGTCGAGCGCCGCGAGCGCTCCGGTCAGCGCCCCCTCAGGTCCCAATTTCACCAGCGTGTGCACCGCCTGGTCGAGCAGCACAGCGTGATCCAGCGGGTCCTGCCCGACCAGCATTGGCGCAATGTCATGCAGGATCATGCCCAATGAGGCGCGGCCACCCTGCATCGGCGAAGCCTCGCCGAGACCACTGACTCCGGCATCGGTGTGGACGCGAACGAAAGCGCTGCGCTGCTGCGGCTTATCGTCCGCAGCCCACTGGACCTGGAACGCCTCGATCTGGGTGATTTTCATGGCCCGTCCTCCAAAGCGCTTCTTACGGTAAGGGTCGCCGAAGAGGCAAAGCGGCTTGACGGCGCTGACGGCGAGCGGTCGGCTGGCACTCGCCGAGCGGACGGGCGAAGTCATTACACAAGCTTACTTGTGCAATGCACCAGGCAATATGCGCTGGTACCGATTGTCGCAGTGCAGCAAGAAGCAGAATCAAATAGATAGAGCCTTGGCTAAACCTGGGTGGTAACAGCCCCGACGAAGTGGCTTGTTGACCATTGCAAGAGGATCGGACGGGCGCCGGTCCTATATTTGAGAAGATGCGAAGCTCCCTGCGGTTGTTATTGGACCGGCGCCCGATCGGCGATGTGGCATACCGACAGCCCAGCGTCAAACGCAAATCTGCCATACTGCGTAGAATTATCTACCGCCGGCCGACATACGTCCGGCGGGGTAAGCCGGCACACAATAACCGCGCCCAACCGGGTGGCGGCACGCTGTCATCGGCGCCGCGCATTTTGCATCGAACTGGTATCGGTCTGCGCCATGCGGCGGATCGCGCAACGGCTGGGCAATGGCACCGGACCCGCCCTTCAGCAGCCGGCGGTCTCGGGGACGCAGGCACGTCTTGCGCCACGGGAAGCCAGGCGACACATTCGCCCGAAGGCCTCAGGAGGGCGTGCTCATGGATTTCGACCTGTTCGTCATTGGCGGCGGCTCTGCCGGCGTGCGCTGCGCCCGCATCTCGGCCGGACATGGCGCTCGCGTCGGCGTGGCGGAGGAGCGGTTCTGGGGCGGTACCTGCGTCAATATCGGCTGCGTCCCGAAAAAGCTGCTGGTCCAGGCCGGCGAGTACGGCGCGTGGGCCGAAGACGCCGCCGGCTTCGGCTGGACCATCCAGAAAGGGCCGCATGACTGGGCGAAGTTGATCGCGGCCAAGGACCGCGAGATCACCCGGCTGGAGGGTATCTACCGCAAGCTGCTGGACGGCGCGGGCTGCACCATCTTCGACGGCCGCGCCGTGCTGGAGGACGCGCATACCGTGCTCATCGGCGACAAGCGCGTCACCGCTGAAAAGATCGTCGTCGCCACCGGCGGCCATCCGGAGCGGCCGCCGATCCCGGGCGCGGAACTCGGCATTATCTCGGACGACGCCTTCTACCTGCCGACCATGCCGAAGACCGTGGCGATCGTCGGGTCCGGTTACATCGCCGTCGAATTTGCCGGCATCTTCCGCGCCCTTGGCGCCGAGGTGCACCTGATCTACCGCCAGCCGCTGCCCCTGCGCGGCTTCGACCATGACATCCGCGAGGCGCTGGCCGAGGCGCTGGCCCAGCAGGGCATTACGCTGCACCCGGGCTGCCACCCCGAGGCGGTCGCCGCCAATGGGGACCGCCGGATCCTGACCTACGGCGGCGGCCAGAAACTGGATGTGGATCTGGTTTTCTTCGCCACCGGCCGCCGCGCCAATGCCCGTGGCCTGGGTCTGGAGGCCGCGGGTGTGGAGTTGAACGCCAAAGGGGCCGTGCGGGTGAATGAGGCGTTGCAGACGACGGTGCCGCACATCTACGCCATGGGCGACGTCACCGACCGGATCAACCTGACACCGGTCGCCACCGGCGAGGGCCACGCGCTGGCCGACACGCTGTTCGGTGGCCGCCCGCGGACGCTGTCGCATCAGAACGTTCCGTCGGCGGTCTTCAGTTCACCGCCCATTGCGACGGTGGGCCTGACTGAGGAGCAGGCCTGCACCATGCGGCAGGTCGACGTCTACGTCACCCGCTTTACGCCAATGCGCCACAATCTGACGGGCCGGCCGCGCAAAACTCTCATGAAGCTGGTGGTGGACAGCGAGACCCAGGTGGTGGTCGGCGCGCATATGCTCGGTGAGGACGCGCCGGAGATCATCCAGGGCGTTGCGATCGCCGTCGTGATGGGTGCGACGAAAGCGGACTTCGACCGCACGATTGGAATTCACCCCACGGCGGCGGAAGAGTTTGTAACGTTGCGGACACGGACGAGGGTCACGGGGGTGGCAGAAGCGGCGGAGTAGGCGCGCCCGTCTCGGCCCGCAGGTCGGCTTACATTTCCTGTTCGTCCCATCCTGCCGAGGTGCAATCAAGCAAGTCCGCCTTTTCCCCCGCCAATGGACGCCGTCGCTGCCTGACAAGGACGGTAAGCGAATTGGCGTGCCGTTGAGGGGCAGCCTGCTACGCTCGCTCCTTGTGGCGAGCGAAGCCCAAGGGACGCGCGCCTAAACCTTGGCACGTGCGTCGGTCCGGCACGGCCCAGCCGCGCGCGGTTGGGCCCTGAAAATAGCGTACTCCGGCCTGGCAGGACGGTAGCGAAACGACTGCGTGCCTTATGTTGAGGCTTTGCCCGTCACGAAGGCGGAGACTCCATACCAGATGCGTCAGAGGCATCACACGAACAGCTGGCACTCGTATCTCGTTTCGGATTAGCGAGAAACCGAGCCATCCCTGAACAGCGCCGCCAGGTCGCCTTGCGGCAGCTTGTCCAACAGCCTCCGCCCTTGGAACAGGCCGAGCGTACGGTAGCTCTCGAACTGGCTTTCGGAGAAGAACTGATCGATCGTCGATTCATGCGGGAACGGCGTGCTCTCCATCGCGTAGGCTCTGACCGAAGTCGGCACGTCGCTCAGCAGCGTTGGTTTCAGGTAGATGATCGTGCCGGCTTTTGTCGATCCATCCGGCAGAATGTAGGTGATGGTGCCATAGGCGAACCCCGACACGTTCAGCGGCTTTCCCTTCTGCTCCGCGGCCTCAATCTCCTCGCGTGAAGCCAGGCTGATCGTTTCAATCCTGATCGTTACCGGCAGATCAATCTCCGCCTTGCGGATCATCATCCCCAGGTCGAAGAACGCGCAGGTCTCATCCTGGCCCGCATCGATGACCAGAATGCGCCGACAGCGGCGCTTCAGCATCTCGTAAACACCCAGATTCTCGAAGTGTCCGCCGTCTGAAAGGTACACCGCTGCGCCATCATCGCGCGCGACGCCGGTCAGTTCGTCGACCATGGCACGCAGCGAGTCCCTGGGCTTCGACAACTGCAGGTCGTCTACAGAGCACGTCGACGGGTTGGGGTACCAGGCCCCAAGCCGCACGTTGAACAGCGTCATCAGCAGTGCGATGAGCGGGCTGGAATGGTAGCCCCAGTTCGGACTCGCCGCCGCCCCGGAGATGGTGACGACGCTGCCCAAATGGATTCCCTTGTCGCGGCTTTCGTTATCCTGCTCCGTCTCCATACCGCCGTACTGCTGCGTCGGCACAAACGCGCCACTCTCCGCGCCTGCAGGCGTTTTGCGAGTCAGGGCACCAGAGCCGCACCAGTGCGGCGTCGCAATGAAGGATGCACCCTTGCGCTCGGCCCAGGCGCCCCGCTCACCTTCGGTGATGTTCATGGTCATGTTGACCACCGGGAATAACGGTCCGGTCCGACCTACCCTGGCAAGGCGGGGATTGTCGCCCTCATCGAAGCCGGTAAAGGGATCGGGCCGTCGTGCCGCCTGCTCGCGCGAGGTTCCCAGGAATGCGCGCACAAGGCGGTTCCGGTATACCGCGTGCATCGAGAACCGGTTGACATTGACCACCGTCTTCAGCTTGGCCAGCGCGGCCCACAGCATGACGCCCAGCAGGACTTGCAGCACCACCGGCGTCCAACGGCCCCAAGGCGCGCAGGGTTCAGGCGTGTACCGGTAGCGATCGCAGGCATCGCCCCCTTGCAGGAGGAACCCCGGCAATGCATCGCCGATCGCTCCCAATACGCCTTGGATGATTCCAGACAGAAAGGCGAACAGCGCCACGACGAACACCAGCGGCAGAACCACCTGTGCGGCGGCGATGACACGCTGCAGCTTGCCGGTCTTCACGTCATCAGTGACGCGGGACACCACCTGCTTGCCGATCCACGACGACAGGAAGCCGGAGCCGATGGCCGCCAAGCCAGACAGCGTCATGTTGACGCCCTGCATTTGCCCGCCGGCCAGCGTGATCCACCGGGACGGCAGGATGCAGGCCAACGCAAAGAGCGTCCACCCAACACTAAAGAACAGAGTGCCGCCATTCAGTCGGGCGAGCCACTCGCGATCGAGGTCGCCGAAGCGGGCCTCTCGCCGCCAACCAATATATGTCGCGCTGTGCCCTAGCAGCAGCGCGATCAACACCAGCGGCGCGCCGAGTGTCAGTGCGTCGGCACGGACGTCGACCCAGGCAAGCGTGCATTGCTGGATACTGCCTGCTGACGCCGGCGGCTTCAGGCATGCTGTTGCCGTATCGAGCGCTGGCGGCACCAGCACCGAAACCGTGTAGATCAGCTGATCCCGCTGCCACAGTAAAACACCCAGAAACAAGACAAAGACCGCCGACGCAACGCTCGCGGCCCAGTACCAGCTGGCGCGGTTGATCACGAACAGCGCGCGCGGCTTCGACGATTCAGCTCCCTCGCCGGCCGGCAGCGGGGGCGTCCGGGAGCGCGCGATGGCGAACGACAACGCAAGCGTCAGGAAGAATCCCGCTGGCAGGCCAAGATAGCCCACCGCCATCCGCAGGTGCCGCTCAACCGTGCCCAGGTCCGCGGGCGGATTGACCCAGGACCAATAGCCGACACCCAGCAGATATTCCAAAACGACAGGCAGCAGAACGGCGTAGAGTAGCGCCGCGGCCGCGATCTGCCGCCGCGCCGTCGCCTGCCTGTCCTTGTCCTTCTCCCACTGATCCACCTCATCCTGCCTCTGGCTCGGCACCCAGCGGCAGGCCTTGGTCACGCTGACACCCATGGCGATAAAAGCCAGTATCGCAACGATCAGGCAGAGCCACCCAGTGGCCCCGCCGGCCCATACCAACGTCCGGTGAAAGATTGGCGCCAGCGCGATCAGCAGGAACGCAGGCAAGAATACCAGCCAGTTGACGAGGAAATTGCGCAAGTAAAGCGCAATTCCTGCCCAGGTATCCTGCGACGCAACGCCCAGTCTCGGTGTCAGGTAATTGGTGAAATCCCGCAGCCGGTCGAGTTCCGGCATCTTGTTCGCCGCCAGCCGTTCCTCAACCGCGGCCACGCGGGCCTCGCGCTCCATCCGCGTGGTGGTGCCGGCCAGCATCTGCTGCAGCCAGCCGCCGATATAGCCGCCGCCGGATACTGTGGACAGGTAGTCGAACCGGCACAGTAGCCGCTTCTCGGCTAGTGCCTGCGCCACCCCAAGACAGAACGACGCGCTGCGAATACCGCCGCCGGAAAAGCACAGCGCCGCGGCTTCGCCCTGAACGACGCCAAGCGCCTCCGCCTCCTGCTTCAGGGCGTCCCGCTCGCAGACAACGTTTGGCGCAGAATTGTTCCCGCTGGCGGTCATTTCGCTCTCTCGCGCTGGGTGCTTTACCGCATACTGTGCGGCGGCGCTGGTTATCCGTAAATGAAAACCGCCAGATTTGTCACGCGCATTGTGGCGCCTTCCCCAGCCTGCGCCGCGTCGCTAGACTGGCCGTCAACCAGCCGAAGAGCTGCAGGACCGGGAGGATTTTCATGAGACGACGTACCCTGCTCGCAACGGCGGCCGCCGCTGCTGTCGCCCATCCGTTGGCCCGCCCTGCGATTGCCGCGCCAGCCAAGACCGTGGTGTTCGTGCCGCAGGCCAACCTCACCAGCCTCGATCCGGTCTGGACGACGGCGACCGTGACGCGGAACTTCGCGCTCATGGTCTATGAGATGCTGTACGCACGCGACCAGTCCTTCACGCCGCAGCCGATGATGGTGCAGGGACACGTCGTCGACGATGATGGCAAGCGGTGGACCATGACACTGCGCGAGGGCCTGCTGTGGCACGACGGCACGCCGGTCCTGGCCCGCGACTGCGTCGCCAGCCTGCAGCGTTGGATGAAGCGCGATTCCGCCGGCGCCACGATCAGTGCACGGCTGGATGAACTCAGCGCACCAAACGACCGCACCATTGTCTGGCGACTGAAGCGGCCGTTCGCTCTGCTGCCCCACTACCTGTCGAAAGTGCAGCCGCAGCCGGTGATGATGCCGGAACGTTTGGCGCAGACCGACCCGTTCAAGCAGGTAACGGACATTGTCGGCTGCGGCCCGTTCCGCTGGGAGCCCGGTGAATACGTCTCCGGCAGCAGAGCGGTCTTCAGCAAGTTCGACCGCTACGTGCCGCGCCAGGAGCCGGTGTCGTACTGTGCCGGCGGGCATGTGGTGAAAGTCGACCGGGTGGAGTGGCGCGTCATCCCGGACAGCGCCACCGCCGGCAACGCGCTGATTTCCGGCGAGGTCGACTGGCTGGAACTGCCGCAGCCCGATCTGATCCCGATGCTGAAGACGCAGAAGGGCGTCTCGACCGGACTGATTGATATCTATGGCACGGTCGGTATCCTCCGTCCCAACCATCTGCAGCCGCCCACCAATAATGTCGGCGTGCGCCGCGCCATGTTCGCCGCCATTGACCAGAAGGAGGTGATGATGGCGGCAATGGGCGAGGACCCGATGTCCTGGCGCGTGCCGATGGGCTACTTCCTGCCTGGCTCCAAGGCCGAGAACGACGCCGGCATGGCGTTTGTCCGCAAGCAGCACAGCGTCGACGAGGTCAAGCGCATGCTGGACGCGGCTAAATACGGCGGCGAAAAGATTGTGTTCCTGCATCCGACTGATCAACTCGTCTACAATGCGTTCAGCACCGTCGTCGTCGACCGGTTCCGCAAAGTGGGGCTGAATGTCGATGAGCAGATGACCGACTGGGGCACGGTGGTGCAGCGCCGCCCGTCGAAGGAGCCGTTGGACAAGGGTGGCTGGTCGATGTTCCCGGCCGGCGCACCGGGTCCCGAATTCGTTGATCCGTTACTGGAGAATACTGTCCGCAGCAACGGCGCCAAAGCGTGGTTCGGCTGGCCCGACGACCCGGTGCTGGAAGCAGCATACGAAGCCTGGATTGACGCGCCGGACGATGCGGAACGCCGCAAACAGGAAATCGCGTTCCAGGCGGCCGCCTTCACCTCCGTACCCTGCATTCCGCTCGGCCAGTACCTGCCGCAGGCGGCGTGGCGGTCGAATGTCAGCGGCATGCCGAAGGGCTCCGCGCCGGTGTTCTGGAACGTGGAGAAAGCGTAGGCGGCCGGCCGTCGCGTAAGGCGCACCCGGCGCCTGGCTGTCAGGCCAAAGCCGCAAGTCAACGTCGAATCCCAGCCGGGACGCGCTACCGGGCCTCGCCTCCATTGACACTGGGCCGTCCGTGGGCATCGTCGCGGCGTCCATGTGCACCGTCATCGTCCTGCTCCGCCCCAACCACCGCTACCCTTTGATGCTCGCTGCCAACCGCGACGAGCACAGGAAGCGCCCATGGGACCCGCCGGGTAGGCACTGGCCGGACCAACCCGACGTCGTCGCGGGACGTGATCGTACGGCCGGTGGCACCTGGATGGGCATCAACCGTGCCGGCGTCGTCGCCGCCATTTTGAACCGGGCTGGTACGCTCGGTCCGATCCTGGGTAAGCGTAGCCGTGGCGAGCTTCCGTTGATGGCGCTGCGGCACGCGACCGCCTGGGAGGCCGCGGAAGCGGTGACTCGCGTCGATGCCGGTGCATGGCGCGATTTCAATATGGTCGTCGCCGATCGTACCGGCGCGATTTTTGTACGCGGACTCGGCGAGGGCCGCCCGACAGCGGTGGCCCTGCCGGATGGCGTGTCGATGGTGACGGCCTACGATCCGAACGATCCCGAGAGCCCACGTGTCGCCCGGCACCTGCCACGGCTGTGCCACGATTTGCCGGACGGCCCGCATGGCTGGAGTGCCTGGCGCACGATCCTTGCCGATCAGTCCGGCGGCGTCGGCGAGCAAATTAATGTCGTGCCCCGGGGTGACTTCGCGACCGTATCGTCATCGTTCCTCACCATCCGGGCCGATGGCTGTCCGAACTGGCTGTTTGCGGCCGGTCCACCACACGAAGCGGAGTTCCGTCCGGTGGCACTGGGCCGCATCCCCGTCATCCCGGTCCACGCACTCTGACGGCCGCTACTGCCGGGCGCTCTGACGCGTCACCCCGGTTGCCCAGGCGAACCCGACGACCGCACCCTTGACGTAGGGTAGCGTGGCAATCGTGATGACCGCGATCAACGGCAGCCAGATGGCAAACTGCACCCACAGCGCCGGGGTCCACACAAAGTCGAGCCAGAGCATGAGCGGCACCATCACGTGCCCAACGACCAGCAGCGTCAGGTATGGCGGCGCATCGTCGGACGGATAGATTGTGTTGTCGGCACCGCAGGCGTCACACGCAGACCGCACCTTCAGGAACCGCCCGAACAACCGGCCGTCACCGCACTGGGGGCAACGCAGCGCCAAGCCTCTCCGGATACCCGTCATGATTTGAGAGCCCATGTTCATCCGATCCTTTAAACGCCTCTTGCCATACAATCTGCGAGGACTTACCATACAATATGTAAGCTAACGCCACTTTTATGGGCTTTGTATGGTTTATACGCAAGATGCATCTGCCGCGCGTTGAACATGGCTGGGCACCGCGGCTGGACGTCGCGAACGGCCCGCTGTATCGCGCGATCGCCGCGGCGATTGGCAAGGCCGTCGAAACCGGTGAGTTGCGGCCCGGCGAAAGGCTGCCGACGCATCGGGCCCTGGCGGAGCAACTTGGCGTCGACCTGACCACAATCACCCGCGCCTATGCCGAAGCACGCCGTCGCGGTCTGCTGGAGGCCACAGTCGGGCGCGGCACGTTCGTGCGCACCGCCTCGCCTGCGGCCCCCCGGGGTCATACGGACGGACCGGTCGATCTCAGCATGAACCTGCCGCCGCTGCCGGTAGATCCGTCGCTGCCCGACCTGCTGCGCCACGGCCTGGGGCGGCTGCTGTCCGGCGTTGCACCGGCGGAACTGCTGACCTACCGGGCCAGCGGCGGAACGGTTGAGGAAGCCGCGGCCGGCGCAAACTGGCTGCGGCCGACGCTGGGTGATCTTGACCCGGCGCGTGTGCTTGTCTCTCCAGGTGCCCAGCCCGCGCTGGCCGCGATCCTGGCGACTATTACCACGCCTGGCGATGCCGTCCTGGCCGATCAGCTATCCTATCCGGGGATCCGTGGGGCTGCGGCACAGGCGGGAGTGCGGCTGATCGGTATTGCCGCCGACGCGCAGGGCATGCTGCCGGAGGCGATCGACGAGGCCTGCCGCGGCACCTCCCGGGTGCAAGCGCTCTATTGCATCCCCACGATCCACAACCCCACCACCGTCACCATGGACCTGCCGCGGCGCCGCGCGATCGTCGACGCAACACGGCAGCACAACCTGCGCATCATCGAGGATGACGCCTATGGATTGCTGCCATCCGACCCGTTACCAGCGCTTGCTGCCCTTGATCCCGCGCGCGGCTACCACGTCTCGACGATGTCAAAGATAATGGCACCGGCCTTGCGCGTTGCCTGGCTGGTCGCACCGGACGGCCAGGCCGCAGCCCGCGTCGCCGAGGCACTGCGGTGCACTATACTAATGGCCTCGCCTCTGCTGACCGGTCTCGTAGCCACCTGGATTCGCGAGGGCACCGCGAGCGTCATTCTCGATGCGATCCGGCGCGAAAGCGCAGCCCGGCAGCGGATGGCACGCAACGCCCTTCCGGACGGAAGTTTTGCCGCCCATCCCGAAGGACTGCATATATGGCTGCGCCTGCCGCAAAGCTGGGACCGCCGGGACTTTGTTGCCGAGCTGCGCCGACAGGATGGACTCGCGGTCGTGCCAAGCGATGCGTTTCGGGTGGACGGAGAGGCGCCGGAGGCAATCCGCCTGTCGCTCGGTGCAGCGCCGGACCGGGAGGCGCTGGCCAGGGCCCTGCGCCTCGTGACATCCACGTTGCAGCAGGAGCGGCGGACACGGTTTGCCGGTGTGGTATGACCGCGGCGGTGGCGAAGCTTTTGCCAAGTCTCCCGTGTTGCTATATCCGACGCGCGTGTGGGTGGCATGCGCTGCTGTCGCACGGCGTCCCGCACGCGCTTCGCTCCGTATCGTCCACGCGCTCCGCGTGATGCGGTGACCACAAAGGACTGAAAGATGGCCCGCCGCCGACAACTCTATGAGGGCAAAGCCAAGATCCTGTTCGAGGGCCCCGAACCGGGAACCCTGGTGCAGTATTTCAAGGACGACGCCACCGCCGGGAACGGCGCCAAGAAGGGCGTCATCACCGGCAAGGGCGTGCTGAACAATCGCATCAGCGAGTACCTGATGCTTCGTCTGCACGACATGGGCATCCCGACCCATTTCGTACGCCGCCTCAACATGCGCGAACAATTGATTCGTGAGGTCGAGATCATCCCGCTCGAGGTCGTGGTCCGCAATGTTGCCGCGGGCAGCCTGTCGACCCGCCTCGGCATCGCCGAAGGCACCCGCCTGCCCCGCTCGATCATCGAATACTATTATAAGAATGACGCGCTGAACGACCCGATCGTGTCCGAGGAGCACATCACCTGCTTTGGCTGGGCCAATACGGCCGACCTGGACGACATTGTCGCACTGGCGCTGCGCATCAACGACTTCCTCTCCGGCCTGCTGCTGGGGGTCGGCATCAGCCTGGTGGATTTCAAGCTGGAATTCGGCCGCCTGTGGGAAAACGATGAGATGCGGATCATCCTGGCCGACGAGATCAGCCCGGACAACTGCCGGCTGTGGGACAGCAAGACCAACGAGAAGATGGACAAGGACCGGTTCCGCCGCGACCTGGGAAAGGTCGAGGAAGGCTATCAGGAGGTTGCGCGCCGCCTGGGGATTCTGCCGGAAGCGGGCATGCGCGACCTCAAAGGGCCGGAGTTGATGCAGTGAAGGCGACGGTAACGGTGATGCTGAAGAACGGCGTGCTGGACCCGCAGGGCAAGGCGATCGCCCACGCCCTCGGCACCTTGGGCTTCTCCGGCGTACAGGATGTTCGCGCCGGCAAGGTGATTGAGTTGGAGCTGGCAGAAACCGATCCTGGCCGGGCGAAAGCGGCCGCCGAGGAGATGGCCCGCAAGCTGCTGGCCAATACGGTGATAGAAAGTTTTCGTGTGGCGGTGGACGGCTGACGCACCAGCTAGTAGCGAATGCGCATCGCTGCGCCGCCTTCCAGGGAATCGATCCCATGCCCGCTTTGATTTCGTTGAATGTTAGACGGTTGGCTCCCGTTGCGCTGGCGTTGCTGGCGCTGCAAGCCGGCGTAGCCCGCGCTGATCTCAGCAGCCTGCCCATCCCGGCTTGGCCGGGACTGCCCGCGGACGACGTGAACCGTATGACCGCTGCAGCGGCGCGGCTGTACGAAGGTCATTCAATCGGCACGGTTGAACGCTGGCGTAGTCCGGATACCAAGAATGCCGGCGAGGTGAAGCTGATCCAAAGCTTCGAAAGCCACGGTATGCCGTGCCGCAGAATCGACTACACGATCCGCTTCAACCAGCAGCGGAACAGTCCCGACCACTACGTGCTGACCTGGTGCAAGGTGGGGGATGAGGGCTGGAAGATCGTCGAAATCCCGCCGCCGCGCGACACCGGGGAGCCGAAGAAGTGAGACGTTTTCTGATCCTCGCGCTCCCTTTGGCGCTCGGCACCTCGGCGGCAGTCTTGGCCGGTTGCGGCCAGATCGGCGGGCCGAAATATGCCGGCCAGCCGACGGAGCAGGCGCGCTCGATGCAGGCCATGCTGGCGGACGTGAACCAGATTCGGGCATTCACCTATGGCAGCGGCGATCTCCCCGCGGCGCGTGCCGCAGCGGACGACCTGGTGGTCTGGTCCAACCGGATGGCCGAACTGTTCCCGCCGAACCAGGCTTCTGTCGATTATGTCGACATGAGCCCAGAGCGGGCAAAGAACGCGCCGGCGGCGATGCAGCGCACGGCGCTGGCGCTGCAGCAGGCGTTCGCCAAGGGCGACCGCGGCGTGATCGGCCAGCGCCTGGCGACGGTCGAGAAGGATGGTTGCGGTTTCTGCCATCGGTCGCACTGACCGATCATGGGCATACTGGCTGTCATGTGCACTAGCCCGACCTCCGACATCCGACGGCACCGACCTCTTGGTCATAGGTGGTCGGCCGCGGCTGATCGCGACCCAAGCGGATGGCTAGCAGCCGATGCCAGCACTACGGCGCAGTTCTCTCCGTTGAACCGCAGTGACCTCGTATGAAGGCCGGCCTCATCATCTTTCCCGGCATCAATCGGGAGCGCGACATGGCGATCGCGCTACAGAATTCGTTTGGCACCGCGCCGAAGATGCTGTGGCACAAGGATACCGACCTCGGCGGTCTCGATCTCGTCGTCATCCCCGGCGGGTTCAGCTTCGGTGATTACCTGCGCTGCGGCGCCATGGCGGCGCAGTCACCGATCATGCGCGCGGTGAAGGATCACGCCGATCGCGGCGGCTACATCCTGGGCGTCTGCAACGGCTTTCAGATCCTGACCGAAGCCGGCATCCTGCCCGGAGCGCTGCTCCGCAACGCCAGCCTGCGCTTCCTGTCGATGGACTGCCACCTGCGAGTCGAGCGCGCCGACACCGTATTCACCAACCGCTACCAGACGGGCCAGACCTTCCGCGCGGTCATGGCGCATGGCGACGGCAACTACTTCGCCGATGCCACCATGCTCGACAAGCTGGAGGCCGAGAACCTGGTCGCGTTGCGCTATGCCACCCGGACCGGCGAAATCGCGGCCGAGGCTAATCGCAACGGCAGCGCACGGGCCATCGCCGGCATTTACTCCCCGAATCTGCGCGTGCTGGGCCTGATGCCACATCCCGAGGATCTGGTGGACCCGCTGATGGGCGGCGCCGACGGAAAGCCGCTGTTCGACGCTCTGGCCGCGGCGTAAACGACCCACCCATGACCGAGATCAACGAGTCCCTTGCCCGCAGCTTCGGCCTGACCGGGGAAGAATTTGAGCGCGTGCTGTCGATCATGGGCCGCACGCCGACGCTGACCGAACTCGGCATCTTCAGCGTCATGTGGTCGGAGCACTGCAGCTACAAGTCGTCCCGCGTCTGGCTGAAGCAGCTTCCCACCAAGCGCCCCTGGGTGATCCACGGGCCGGGCGAGAATGCCGGTGTGGTCGATATCGGTGACGGGCTCGCCGCCATCTTCAAGATGGAGAGCCATAACCACCCCAGCTTCATCGAGCCATACCAGGGTGCTGCAACGGGCGTGGGCGGGATTTTGCGCGACGTCTTTACCATGGGCGCGCGGCCGATCGCGAACCTGAACGCGCTCCGCTTCGGCGACCCGAACCACCCCAAGACCCGCCGCATCATCGACGGCGTGGTGCGTGGCATTGGCGGCTATGGCAATTGCGTCGGCGTACCCACGGTCGGCGGCGAGATCAACTTCCATCCGTCCTACAACGGCAATCCGCTGGTCAACGCCATGACCGTCGGCATTGCACCGAAGGACCGAATTTTCCTTAGCGCCGCCGCCGGTGTCGGCAACCCTGTCGTGTATGTCGGCTCCAAGACCGGGCGTGACGGCATCCATGGCGCGACAATGGCATCGGCGGAATTTGCCGCGGACTCCGAGGAGAAGCGCCCCACCGTCCAGGTCGGCGATCCGTTCACCGAAAAGCTGTTAATCGAAGCCTGCCTGGAGCTGATGGCCACCGATGCCATCGTCGCCATCCAGGACATGGGTGCCGCCGGCCTCACCAGTTCATCGGTGGAAATGGCCGGTAAGGGCGGCGTTGGCATCGAGATCGATATCGACGCGGTGCCGGCGCGCGAGACCGGCATGACCGCGTATGAGTTCATGCTGTCGGAAAGCCAGGAGCGGATGTTGATGATCATCCGCCCTGACCGGCAGGACCTCGCCCGCTCGATCTTCGAGAAATGGGACCTGGACTTCGCGGTGATCGGCCGGCTGACCGACACCGGCCGCATCGTCGTGCGCCATCAGGGGCAGGTTGAGGCGGACATCCCCCTCGCCCCGTTGTCCGACCAGGCGCCGCTTTATACCCGTCCGACCGTCGATACCCCGAAGCGGGAAAAGCTGAATCCGGCCCGCATAGAGGACCGCTACGGTCTGACACGCGGACTGGAAAAGCTGATTGGCTCACCGGACCTCGCCTCACGCGCCTGGGTCTGGGACCAGTATGACAGCACCGTCGGCGGCATGACCGTCAAGCGTCCCGGCGCCGCCGACGCCGCCGTGGTGAAGCTGGACGGATTGTCGCGTGGGCTGGCACTGACCACAGACTGCACACCGCGCTACTGCCAGGCGGATCCCGAGACCGGCGGCATGCAGGCCGTCGCCGAAGCCTGGCGCAACCTGACCGCCGTCGGCGCGCGGCCGCTGGCGCTGACCGACAACATGAATTTCGGCAATCCTGAGAAGCCCGAGATCATGGGCCAGTTCGCCGCCGCCATCCGCGGCATGGCCGCCGCCTGTGAGGCCCTGGACTTCCCGGTCGTCTCCGGGAACGTCAGCCTGTATAATGAAACCGAAGGCCAGGCGATCCTGCCGACACCCGCCATCGGCGGCCTCGGGGTGCTGGACGATGTCACCAAGGCCGTGGGCATCGCCCTGTCTCCCTGGCTCGACCTTGTCCTCATCGGCACCACCGCGGGCTGGCTCGGCCAATCGCTGTGGTTGCGGGAGATCGGCGGCCGGGAAGACGGCCCACCACCGCCAGTGGACCTTGCCGCGGAGCGGGCCAATGGTGATTTCGTCCGCACCCACATCCTGAATGGCACGATCCGGGCGTGCCACGACATCAGCGACGGTGGCATTCTGGTCGCGGTCGCCGAGATGGCGATGGCCAGCGGCGTCGGCGCCCGGCTGTCGGCACATCCGCCCAACATCCCCGGCCACGCCTTCTGGTTCGGTGAGGACCAGGGTCGCTACATCGTTGCCGTACCAGACCACGCCGCGTTTATCCGTGTGGCTGAGGCCGCTAACATCCCGGCCACGCGGCTAGGCACGTCCGGCGGGCAGAATTTGACTCTGCCCGACGGGGGCACAATATCCATCGCTGCCCTGCGCGCGGCGCATGAGCGCTTCTTCCCAGCGCTGATGGACACGGTCTGACAGGAGTTCCGGCATGGCGATGGCGGCGAACGAAATCGAGTCCCTGATCAAGGCGTCCCTGCCGGACGCTGTCGTGAAGGTCGAGGACCTCGCGGGAGACGGCGACCACTATGCCGCCACCGTGGTCAGTGAACAGTTCCGCGGGCTGTCGCGCGTGCGCCAACACCAGCTGGTCTATGCCGCTCTCCGCGGCCGGATGGGTGGCGAACTGCACGCTCTCGCCTTGCAAACTTCGGCGCCCGAATAGATATTGGGGCAAAGGAGACCAGCCATGTCCGATATCAACCAGCGTATCCAGTCTGACATCGATGCCAACCAGGTGATGCTCTACATGAAGGGCACGCCGATGTTCCCGCAGTGCGGCTTTTCCGCGCGCGTGGTGCAGATCCTGACCCACATGGGTGTCCCGTTCCAGTCAGCCAACGTGCTGGAGGACATGGAGCTGCGTGAAGGCGTCAAGCAGTTCTCGCAGTGGCCGACCATTCCGCAGCTTTATGTCAAGGGCGAGTTCGTTGGCGGCTGCGACATCGTCACCGAGATGTACCAGTCCGGTGAGCTGGAGACGCTGCTGAAGGAGAGCGGCGTCGCGGTCAAGGCGTAACGCCACGCGCCCCTTCAAGGTCATGGCCGGCCTCCTGCCGGCCATCCATGGCTTGGACCGGTGGTTCGCCAGCCGGATGGCATAGCTGGCTTGCACAATCCACCGGTGGCGGCCTTCCGGCCGCTGGCAGCAGCGGATGTGCCGGAACATTCTGTCTGGCCGGCGTTAGCTATTCCTTAACCGACACCGCGCCACAGTCCCGGACGCCCGCTTCCAAGGCGTCTTCATGCGTATCGGCGTCATCATCCCCGCCTACAATGTGGCCCCCTGGATTGCCCAGGCCATCTGGTCCGTGATCGACCAGACTTATCGCGACTGGTCACTCGTGATCGTCAATGACGGTTCCACCGACGCCACGCCCGAGATCATCCGTCGCTTCAGCGATTCCCGCCTGACCGGCCTGCACGGCGCCAATTACGGCGTCTCCGCGGCACGCAACCGGGGCATCGCGGCTGCGGCGGACGCCGACGCGCTGCTGTTCCTTGACGGCGATGACTGGCTGGCGCCGGACGCGCTGGCGACGCTGGCCCGCACGTTGCAAGACACGCCCGATGCCGTCGCCGCTGCCGCTGGCTACGTCCGTGTCGGCGCGGACCGGTCGCATCGGACAGTTCGAATCAGCGCGGGCGGTGACATGTTGCGCCAACTGCTGGTGCGGAACCTGTTCATCAATGGCGGCCACCTGCTGATCCGCCGCACCGCGATTAACGCCGTGGGCCTGTTTGACACAGCCCTGAGCTATGGCGAGGACTGGCATTACTGGACCCGCCTTGCCACATTCGGCCCTTTTGTCACCGTCCGCGGCTCCCCGCCGCTGCTATACCTGCGGGAGCGCACCGGCAGCGCCTACCGCACGATGGCACACAGCCCCGCCCGGTTCGGGCCCTGCCTCGACGCGATTTATCACCACCCCTGCATCACCGCGCGCTTCCCTCCCTCGGACCTGGCGCAACTTCGCCGCCGCGCCGAGGCCGAAAATGACTGGGTGGTTGGCCGCGAACTGATCCGCCATGGCCATTCGCATGAGGGACGGTCCTGGCTGCTCCGATCGGTGAAAGCTGTGCCGAGTGCACGCCGGATCGGCCTGCTCTGCGCGTCCTGGTCGGGATTCGGGCCGTTCCGCCCTTATGCTGCTTCAGCCAGCACCAACCGTCGCGGCACCGCGTGCACCGGCATGGCCGCGTAAACGTCCTTCACCGCCTCGGTCAGGGTCACACCCGCGAGCGCCGGCATCAGCTGCCGGCCCGCCTGCTCGAAAAGCGGGGCGCCGCGCAGGATGAATCTGGTGCCCAGCGGCGGCATCCACAGGCAGGCATCTCGCCGCTCAACCCGGAACATGCCAGTGGCCAGCAAACGACCGATCTGGCCCGTCGAGTACGGCTGCCCGTGACCGAACGGCGTGCTGTCCCAATAGGCCCACATGCCGCTGCGATTCGGCGCAACGATCATCAGGCGGCCGTCATCCTTCAAGACCCGCCAGACCTCGCGCAGCAGCCGCCGGGCGTTTTCGGCGGTTTCCAGCCCATGCACCAGCAGCACGCGGTCAAAGGTCAGATCGGCGAACGGCAGCTCATCCTCATCCGCTGTGCAGGACAGGTTTGGTGCTCCCGCCGGCCAGCGCGCCGCGCCGAGATGACCTGGAACCAGCGCAATGCAGCGCCTGGCATCCTCCCGCCATAGCCGCAGGTAGGGGATCGCGTAGCCAATCCCCAGGACCGACTGGTTGCGCAATGATGGCCACATCGCCTGCATCCGGTCGCGCACCAGGCGAGCCGTCACCGCGCCACGCGCACTGCCGTAGAACTGCGAGACGAGATGGGCGTCTGCCGTCATGGTGAGAAGTATAACACGTCTCACCGCTTGCGACCGCATGAACGAGTGCTAAGGTGATGCCATCATGACAGTCACCGCATCGCCCGTTCCGATCCTGAAGGACAACTATGCCTGGCTGCTGCGAGACAGCGCGACAGGCGCCACGGCTATCGTCGATCCGGCTGACCCGCAGCCGATCATCGAAGCGATCGAGAAGGCCGGCGGCCGGCTCGACATGATCCTGCTGACGCATCACCACGGCGATCACATTGCCGGCACGGATGAGGTGCGGGCGCGCTTCCACTGCCCGGTCGTCGGCGCCACCGCGGATCGCCACCGGCTGCCGAAGCTCGATAAGGCGGTTGCCGAGGGTGACACTGTGCAGCTTGGCAATGCGGTTGGCCAGGTAATCGAAACGCCAGGCCATACGCGCGGCCAGATTAACTTCTTCTTCCCCGACGGGCCGATCCTGCTGTCGGGCGACACCCTGTTCAGCCTGGGCTGCGGACGCCTGATCGAGGGTACGGCCGACGAGATGTTTGCCAGCCTGGCGAAGCTGAAGGCCCTGCCCCCGGACACGCTGGTCTGTTGCGGTCATGAATATACCGAAAGCAATGGACGCTTCGCGCTGGCGATCGACCCGGAAAACAAGGACCTGCACACCTTCATGGGCAAGGTTGAGCAGCTCCGAGCCGCAGGACAGCCAAGTGTGCCGTCGCGCCTGGGGGATGAGTTGAAGGCCAACCCGTTCCTGCTGGCTGCCGACGTCGGCACCTTCGCGGACGCGCGCGCGAAAAAAGACAAGTTCTAAGGGGACGCTGGACAGTGAAGCTGTACTACTCGGCAACCAGCCCGTATGTACGCAAGGTGATGGCCTGCGCCATCATCCGCGGCCTGGACGCGCGAATCGAGCAAGTGCCAACACTGCCGGCTGAATTGCCGGCCGACCTGCTGGCCGCCAACCCGCTGTCCAAGGTGCCCACATTGGTCACGGACGACGGTGTATCGCTGTTCGGCAGCCAGTTGATCTGTGAGTATCTCGACAGTCTGGGCGAGGCACTGCCGCTGTTTCCGCCAAGCGGCGCCGCACGCTGGCGGGCGCTGAAATACCAGTCGCTGGGCGACGGCATCCTGGATGCCGCCGTGCCGTGCCGGGGTGAGATGGGGAAGCCCAGAGAGGATGCCCGGGACGCGATGATCGCGCGCTACAAGGCGCTGATGGCCCGGACGGTCGACACACTGGAAGCCGATCCGCCGCACCGGTCGGTCGATATCGGGTCGATCACTGTTGCCTGTGCGCTCGGCTACCTGGATTTCCGTTACGCTGCCGACGCTTGGCGCAACGGGCATCCGAAGCTGGCAGCATGGTACGACTCGTTCAGCCGGAACAAGGGTATTCTGGAGACCGCCCCGCCGGGCTGACCCGGCGGCGAAACCGCCGCCGCTGACGGTCATGATCGGCCTGCCCGTAGCAGGCTGGCCTATCCCACCGTTCTGACGGGGCTAGCGCGAAGCACTGCGGAAATGAGCGGCGTGTAGCGAAGTCAGAGGGACCTGCCCGCTCCATTGTCATGGCGCGTGAAGGCCCGCTACCCACGGCTTTGCAACAAAAACACGGTCTGAGCGTTGGATGTCCCACCGCAAAGCGTACGGACAGCCGGCCTTCGCCCGCAACGACGAGAGGGCGATGGCCGCTATCGACCGGGGTACTTTAACGCGTATGCACCCTCACCCGGCATGACGAAAGGAGATAGTCGGGCATACGACTCGTCTTCCCGGTCCGCCCGCCGGTGCGCCGCGAGCCTGCGGATGGCCGGCACAGGGCCGGCCATTACAGTGGAGCGTTAGTGTTCGTCGCGCTGGTGCGGCTACGCCGCGTGCATCAGGTCCAGCGCGGCCTCGTACACTTCCATGTTCTTCCCGAACGAAATGGCCGCCGCCTGCACGCCGCAGACGAGGTGCATCCAGCGCCAGGGTTCGCGCGTGTTGGCGAATTCCTCGACGATTGCCTGGTGATGCTTGAAGGCGTGCATCTCGGTGAAATTGTCGTGGCAGACGATCTCACCCAGGCGCTTCATCAGCACCTCGGCGCTGTAGCCCAGGTTCACGTATTGCTGCGCCAGATTCACCGTGTCGCGCACTTCCGGCACGGCAATCATCTTGCCCAGGTTCGTCACCTGCGACCAATCCGTCGGCGGCTGGCTGTAGATCGACTGTGTAATCGCCTCCAGCAGATCCTCCTGCGAGCGGACCGGCAGTGCCGCAACGGCCGCCATATCAGGCTGCGGCGCCGGCATCATCCGGTACTGCGTCGACATGACCTCGGGGCCGGTGTGCCACATGAACAGGATCAGCAGCTTGTTGCGCAGTGACAACCCGTCCAGCCGCAGCAAGTAGCGCCGCAGATTGACCGAAGTGTGCAGGTGCACGTCCATCGGATTGCCGGTCTGCGAGCGCAGGAACAGCGCCGCGGCGCCGATCGACAGTGCCTCGCCGGCCCCTTCCAGCGACAGGCCATCGACCAGCGCCTGTGCCAGCAGCTTCGGGATTTCATTGTAACGCTCCACCCGGCCGATGGCCTCACCCGTCGCGCCGATCGTTGCCGTTTCATCATCGCCGGTGCGCTGCCGCAGCACACGCTTCAGCAAGCCATGGTCTTCAATCAGCGCTTCGATGTCCGGCACGGCGCGGTGGTTGGGGAAGCGCGCAACATATTTGACCGCCGGGCGCATCAGCACGGCCAGGTGTTCGTGGCCGTATATTTCCAGTGCGCGCCACAGGTTCGCCGGGAAGATGAAGTAATGATCGTCCAGTGCGTTCTTCGGTATGGCGATACTCAACAGCAGGTCAAACGCCTCGATTGCCGGAATGTTCTGCCACAGCCAAAGGAACAGATGGTCGGCGCGATGGCTTTCGCCGCGGCTGCAGGCGTTCAGGAACGCCGCCTTTGTGGCTTCAATCCCGGCTTCGGTCACCACGTCGCCGGATCCGTCAGCGGCAAGATCCGCGGTGCGGCTGAGCGAGGCGGAACTGGCATCCAGCGCGGCGAACTCCAGCAGGCAATACGGTCCGGTCACCGGGTCATGGATGTGCTTGTTCGACAGCGCAACGTGCTGGACGACCGGCAGGAACTGCTCCTCGCCGTGCAGCCGCTCCGTCAGCTTAGTGACCGCATAGAGCCCAGCCAGCGGATGCAGCGGACCGCCATGGTGGCCGGGCGGCAGGTCAGACGATCGGGTCACCGCCAGGGCCGAAGCAGTCAGCATCGTTCGGATCGGCACGCCCTGCCGCAACTTATCCAGTGTCCTGCTGACGATTTCGCTACGAGGCGTTTCCTCGATGAACTGCACGAGCGGTTCGATCTCGGCGGGAAACTGGACCGGTTGCGGCATGCGGGATCTCCGTGGCTGAAGTGGTGAAGCAATCCTCTTGGCTAAGGTCCGCACGCAAGCTGGTGCGGTAGGCGACGGTCAGGATGCTGAGCGTCGCGCCGAGCGGCGCCGGCGTCAAGGATCGCCGATCCATTCAGTCAGGAGTAAGGCGGTGGGTACTGTACTTGTTACGGAAGCTGCGCGCGATCATTGCTGACGTCGGCGCCAACGGACGGCACCGCTGGGCCGCTGTCACGCCTCATCGCGGCTCCGTTGCCACGCCGGCGGAGCCGGGTCCGTCACAGGAACCCGATGGAAATCCACGGCACGGCAGCCACCACGATCAAGCCGATGATCATCGCCAGCAGGTACCCCAGGATCGGCCGCATCCCCAGATTCGGATCGACCCGGCCAATCGCCGCCGCAGCATAGAAGCCGACACCGAAGGGCGGTGCAAACAGGCCGATGCCCATTGCCAGAACCGTCACCATAGCGTAATGGATTTCGTGGATGCCCAGCTTTGTCGCAATTGGGAACAGCAGCGGGCCGAACAGGACGATGACCGGAATTCCCTCCAGCACGCTGCCCAACACGATGAAGGCGACGATCGAAACCGCCATGAATGAGTATTTTCCGCCCGGCAGACCGGTCATCATATCGGCAAGCTGCTGGCTGAATCCGGATTGCGTCAGCGCCCAGGCCATCGCCGTGGCGGCGCCCAGGATCAGAAGAATCGCGCCAGACAGCGACGCGGTCTCGACCAGCATCGGCGCAATGCGAGACCACTCGAACTTGCGGTAGACCAGCAAACCGATGACGACCGTATAGACGATGCCGATGGTGGACACCTCCGTTGCCGTCGCTACGCCTTCAACCACCATGAATCGGATGACGAAGGGCAGCGCCAGCGCCGGAATGGCGACCCATAATGCGCGCCCGATTTCGCGCGGCGTCGCCTTGCGGATGCCGGTCATGTCCTGGTTGCGGTAGCGATGGCGCACAACGAAACACAGCGCCACGGCCAGCACGATCGACGGCAGCATGCCGCCGGTGAACAGAGCCGCGATCGATACGCCGGTCACCGATCCGATGGTGATCAGCACCAGCGAAGGCGGCACCGTCTCCGTCTGCGCACCGGTGGCCGACAGCAGCGCCACAAGGTCGCCCGGCTTGGCACCACGCTTGATCATCTCGGGGAACAGCGCCGGTGCCACCGCGGCCATGTCCGCGGCCTTCGAGCCCGAGATGCCCGACACCAGGTACATCGCGCCGACCAACACGTAGGACAAGCCGCCCTTCACATGCCCCAGCAGCGAGGCGAGGAAATCCACCATCGCCCGCGCCATGCCGGTCATTTCAATCAACAATCCCAGGAATACGAACAGCGGGATTGCCATCAGGATCAGATGCGACATCCCTTCATAGAAACGGCCGACGAACAGCATCATCGGCACGTCCGTTGTCAGCGTCATATAGGCAAAGGTCGACGCGGCGAAGGCAATCGAGATCGGCACACCGGCCAGGACAGAGCAGCCCAGGATGCCAAGGAAGAAGATCAGCAGGTTCACGTTGCCCAGCCGTTCCATCCAGGGATCGTCGAGCGGCGTCGCCCAGGCGACCAGTGCGGCGAGCAACGCCAGCCCCAATCCGACCGCGGGCGGGAACAGCCGGAACAGGCGCAACAGCGCCACGATGATCATCAGTCCAAAGCCGACCGGCAGCGGCGCAGTCAACCACGCCTTCGACAGTTCCAGGCCTGGCATCATCAGGCGGCTGACCTCGAACACGTATTCGATGGAGGGACGAATAACCGCCGCCAGGAACATCAGACCGATCGCGGCGCCGTAGGCCTCCAGCCCCATACGCGGCACCGGCTCCGCCTTGTCCATCAGCACCGTCATCCGCATGTGCTCGCCGCGGTTCAAGGCGATGACGGCACCGATCATGCCCAGCCAGAGGAACACCGACTGGGCCAAGTCGTCGGCAAAAATCAACGGATAGTGGAACACATAGCGAGAGATCACGCCGACCAGCAGCACCAGCACGTTGGCCAATACCAACAGGGCGGCCAGCAGTTCCAGGGTGCGGATCAGGGGCGTTTCGATCCTTCCAGCCAGACGAGCGAAACCTGTCGCGCGTGTGGCCGTTGCCGCGTGAACCGGATGCGGATTGGTGCTGGCGTCCATGGCGCGCGCTCCGGCTCAGACCAACGGGCCGGAAACGTCCTGCAGCGCCTTCCAGACGTCGGGCCCCAGCTTGTCGCGCCACTCCGCGTAAAAGCCGACATCCTGCAGCTTCTTCTTGAATGCGGACCGGTCCTCTACCTTGTTCATGACCATGCCCTTCTCGGTCAGGAAGGCCAGTGCTTCCGGAATGAGGGTGGACATATCCTTACGGACGTCCAGGCCCGCCTGGTCGAACTCGGCCATCACCAGGTCCTGCATATCCTTGGGCAGCTTTCCGAATGCCCTTGGATTGATCAGCGTGTACCAGCCATCCCACAGAACAGAGATCATCGACATGTATTTCTGCACCTCGTAGAGGCGCGTCGTCTTGGTCAGAACGACGGCGCTCTCCTGACCGTCCACCACGCCCGTCTGCAACGCCGTAAACAGCTCCGCAAAGTTCATTGAGGCCGGCGCGGCACCGATCGCCTTCCATAACGATACCTGGATCGGGCTCGGCGGCGCGCGCAGCTTCAAGCCTTGCAGGTCGGCGACAGTGTGGATCGGCGCCTTGTTGCTGGTAAGCTGGTGAAAGCCGTCGTCGAGAATCTTGTTCGTGGTCAGATAGCCGGCCTTCCTCAGGTCCTCGCGCAGCAGATCCTGCAGCTTGCCGTCGGCGGCAGCCCACACCTGCTCATACGTGTCGAAAGCAAACGGCATCGACAGCGCCGAGGTCAGCGGCGCGGCGGTCGCAGTAATGACGTTCGAAAGCACCATCATCTGGATCGCGCCGATTCGGATCTGCGTGTAGGTGTCAATATCCGTGCCTAACTGGCCGGAATGAAAGACCGTGATCTCGAACTTGCCGTTCGACTTGTCCTTCACCCGCTGCGCTGCCTCCATGTAGCGCTGGGTGGATGGATGCGTAGCCGGCTGGGCGCTGGTGAATTTCCAGTTGATTTCCGCCGCGTGCGCAAAGCGCGGCAGCAGGATCGAGGCGCCGGCAAGCGCGGTCGCGCGGCGTCGGGTCAGTGCGGGCATCGGTAGCATTCCTCCCGGTCTCTTGGTTACCCGAGACGCTAGCGGATCATCCGTGGCTTGTCATGTCAGGCGGAGGACGCGTCCTGATTCGCAGCAGGATAGGACCGCACCCGGCACGAAATTCGTTACACCAGAGGTCCAGTGATCTCCTGCAGCCCGTTCCAGACGTCGGTGCCCATCTTCTCGCGCCACTCGGCATAGAAGCCGACGTCACGCAGCTTCTGCCGGAACGGCGCCATGTCAGCAACCTCGTTAACGGCAATGCCCCTGGAGGCAAAGAAGCTGATGGCGTCCTTGTTCAGGGTAACCAGATCGTTACGCTCATCCACGCCCGCCTGGTCGAACTCCGCCATCACCAGGTCCTGCAGATCCGGCGGCAGCTTGCCGAACGCTTTCGGGTTGATCAGCGTGAACCAGCCATCCCATAGATGCGAGGTCAATGACATGTATTTCTGCACCTCGTAAAGGCGCGTGGTCTTCGCCAGCGACGCAGAGCTTTCCTGCCCATCAACCACGCCGGTCTGCAACGCCGTATAAAGTTCGGCGTAGTTGATCGCCACCGGCGCGGCGCCGATTGCTTTCCACAGCGAAACCTGGATCGGACTGGGTGGCGAACGCAGCTTGAGCCCCTGCACGTCGGCCACCGAGTTCACCGGCCCCTTGTTGCTGGTGATATGGTGAAAGCCGCTGTCCATCATACGGTTCGTGGTCAGGTAGCCGGCTTTCTTCAGATCCTCCCGCACCAACTGGCCCAGCTTGCCGTCAGCCGCCGCCCAGACCTGGTCATAGGTCCGGAACGCAAACGGCATGGACAATACCGAGGTCAGCGGTGCGGCGGTGGCGGTGATGACATTGGACAGCACCATCATCTGCACGCCACCGATACGAACCTGCGTGTAAGTATCGATGTCGGTGCCCAACTGACCGGAATGGAAAACGGTGATCTCCATGCGGCCGTTGGATTTCTGCTTCACGCGTTCCGCCGCCTCCTGATAGCGCTGGATCGACGGATGCGTCGGCGAGGCCGAGGATGTGAACTTCCAGTTCACCTCAGCGGCATGGGCAAAGCGCGGCAGCAGAACGGAAGCGCCGGCCAGCATGCCGGCACGGCGTCGGGTCAGTCCCCGCATGGTATCAACCTCCTCCCCAGAGTATTGCTTGGTTCGTTAAACTAACGGCCCGGAGACCTCCTGCAGCGCGTTCCACACGTCCGGTCCCAGCTTCTCCTTCCACTCGGAATAGAAGCCAACATCCTTCAGCTTCTGCTTGAAAGAGGACGTATCTTCGACCGTGTTCACCTGCACGCCCTTCTCGGCAACGAAGGCGACGGCGTCCTTGTTGAAGGTCAGCATTTCCTTGCGGACATCCACGCCGGCCTGGTCGAACTCCGCCATCACCAGATCCTGCATGTCCTTCGGCAGCTTGCCGAACGCCCGCGGATTGATCAGCGTGTACCAGCCGTCCCACATATGCGACGTCAGCGACATGTATTTCTGCACCTCATACAGTCGCGTCGTCCGCGCCAGCGACGGCGGGCTCTCCTGCCCGTCCACCACGCCGGTCTGCAACGCCGTGTAGAGTTCAGAGAAATTCATCGACGCCGGCGCCGCGCCGATCGCCTTCCACGTCGAAACCTGGATCGGGCTGGGTGGCGCCCGCAGCTTCATTCCCTGCAGATCCGCGACCGTCTTGATCGGCCCCTTGTTGCTGGTGATCTGGTGGAAGCCGCTGTCCAGAATCTTGTTGGTGGTCAGGTAGCCGGCCTTCTTCAGGTCCTCTCGCAGCAGGTCCTGCAGCTTGCCATCGGCGGCAGCCCAGATCTGCTGATAATTGCTGAAGGCAAACGGCATGCTGAGAGCAGAGCCGGTGGCTGCCGCGGTCGCCGTAATGACGTTGGACAGCACCATCATTTGTACGCCGCCGATCCGGACCTGCGTGAAGGTATCGATATCGGTACCTAACTGTCCGGAGTGGAACACTGTGATCTCAAACTTGCCGCCGGACTTCTGCTTCACCCGCTCCGCCGCGGCAACGTAGTTGATCGTTGATGGATGAGTCGGCGGCTGCGAGCTGGTGAACTTCCAGTTGATTTCGGCCGCGCGCGCAAAGCGCGGCAGCAGTACGGAAGCACCGGCCAGCGCCGCGACGCGGCGCCGGGTGATAGTATGCATTGGTTTCCTCCCTCTTATTATGCGTATGTCCACCGTATAGCGCGCGGCGGCGCGACTGTCATGAGGGTGACCCGCTTTGACCAATCGGACGCGGCTTGCCACCCTCTGTCCGTCCCCAGGAGAAGCCGCCATGACCAACCAGTTCACCTTCCTGATGTTGCCGCCGCAGAGCGAAACGACCCGAACCTGGGCGAAGCGCCTCGCGGACGGTGTCCCTGGCATGAAACTGATCATCGCCGAGGACCCCGATACAGCCGTGGCCGCAATCGAAACGGCTGACGCCTGCTTCGGCACGCTGCCGCCGGAATTGCTGGCGCGCGCCAAACGGCTGCGCTGGCTACAGGCGCCGCAGGCAGCGCCGCCCGCCGGCTACTACTATCCGGAGTTGATCGCCCACAGCGTAACAATCACCAACTTCCGGGAGATCTACAACGACCATATCAGCGCGCACATCCTGGCCTATGTGCTGGCCTTCGCGCGCGGCCTGCACGTCTACATCCCCCAGCAATTGCGCCGCGAGTGGAAGAAGCCCGGCGAAGACCAGGGCGTGATCCCCCTGCCCGGCTCGACGGCGCTGATCGTCGGCGTCGGCGGCATTGGCGCCGAGACAGCACGACTGTTGGCCGCCTTCGGCATCCGCGTGCTGGCTACCGACGCTCGGCGTACCGATGTGCCCGAGGGCGTGGCGGAGATGCATAAGCCGGAGGCGCTGGACTCATTACTGCCTCAAGCGGACTTCGTCATACTGACGGTGCCCCACACGCCGGCAACCGAAGGCTTTTTCAACCGCGACCGTTTCGCGCGCATGAGGAAAAGTGCGATCTTCATCAATATTGGCCGCGGCATGACGACGAGGCTGGACGATCTGGTGTCAGCACTGAAATCCGGCACGATCGCCGGCGCGGCGCTGGACGTCTATGAGCAGGAACCGCTGCCGGCGGAGCATCCGCTATGGGGGCTGTCGAACGTCATCCTGACGCCGCACATGGCCGGCTACGGCCCGCATTTGAACGAGCGGCGCTTCCAGATCATTCAGGAGAACTGCCGGGCCTTTGCGGATGGCAAGCCGCTGCGCAACGTGGTGGACAAGAAGAACTGGTTCTGATTGGACAGGACGGACATGCGGCGACGGGCGATAGACACAAAGAGCAGTCGCCGCGATCTACTGGTCTGGCCGACCAGGTTGTTGCATTTGTTATAACCATGACGCATGATCCCGTTGGCCGTTTCGGGTTTGCCGGCTGTTGCAGGCCCAAACTCCCGATGCAATGCCGTCCATCGTGGCAGAGCGGTTGTGGCATGACCCGCTCGGCAATTAACGGATGGATCAAGACCGCTGTCACGCAACCGCAGCACTTGGTGCGCCACACATTGAGACATCAGCATTTCCAAATATACGTAGTATTTCTAATATTTATAAAGTAAATATCTTTAATAATACTTTAGCTTTCACTAAGCATCTAGTAATGTCCGTCTTGGTCTCATGTTACGACCCGGAAGGACAAATCCATGCTTGCTATCGAAGCAACTATCCGCCCGGCCGCGGAGGCAGGGCTGGATTGCGACGCCGATACGTCGGCTGATCCTGATGCGCGTTCACACAACGATCAACAGTGCCGGTCGCGACGTATTCTGACCGGTCTTACCGTTCTTGCGGCCGCGCTTATCGGCGCAGTGGCCGACGCATCAGCAATCACGCTTGGTTTTGATGACCTTGACGCCGCGCCAGGGCTGTCGGTCCCAGTGCCGGCGTCCTATGGCGGCCTGACCTGGAACCAGTTTTCGGTCATGGACCCCATACGGTGGCTGCAACTTGGTCATCTACCCGGCGGGGCGCTCCATGGCGTTGTATCGCCATATCATGTCGCTTTATCGCCGGAAGAGGGACCGACAGGCTTCTTCAGCGCCACACCGTTCAAGTTCGAATCAGCACATTTTACCGCAATGTGGAACGACGGCCTGACCATCACCGCCACCGGCTATCGCAACGGCACGCAGGTTTACCAGACATCGCTGCAGGCTGATACGACCGGTCCGACATTCAGGGTTTTCGACTGGGATTCAGTCACCGAAGTCGATTTCACGGCCGTCGGCGGCACCTATGCCGGATACAACCAGGTTACGGGGACGCAGTTCGTGCTCGATGATGTCACGATCAATGCCGCCGTTCCCGAACCGGCGTCGCTGGCTGTGCTCTGCGCTGGGCTGGCTGGTATAGCGCTCACCAGCCGCCGGTCCCGCCAACCCCGGTCAGCTTGACGAGCCAACGCCGACCTGGCTCGTGGAGCTTGCTCCGCGCTCCGGCGCGGCCCCACGCCGGCGGGCGTCGACATCGATTCGGTGCCAACAACTCGGCGCCAGGTCCTGACGTTGGTTCAATCGCGGGGCAGACCGTCAGCCCGCCTCAACGGTAAAGCCCGCCTCACGAAACGCCTCAGCCACCGCGTCCGCCGGCGCGGTTGTCGTCACCGTCACCAGCCTGGTCTGGAGGTCCGCCTGTAACGTGGCGTGCGGGTCGACGTCTTTCGCCGCACTGTTCAGCGACCGGATGCAGCCGTCGCAATGCATGTCGGGAACGCGGAACACGGTCATCGATCGGGTCCTTCAGGCGGAGCGGCGCGTTTCTATCACGATCGTGGGGCGCTCGAAAGTACGTGATAATCGTCGCCGGGTTCGCCACGCGCAGCGGCGATCAGGTCCTGCACCAGCCGGTCTGCGGCCGTAACGGTGGTGTGCATGCCATCCCAGTAGTTGTCGTCGTCATTGGTGAAGGGCGACCGGCGCAGGAAATCCACAACAACCGTGTGTGGCACCGCTTGAGCCAGGGCGGCAGCCCTCCGCTTGCACTCAGCCCACACGTCGGCAACCTCAGTATCCGGCACTGGCAGCATCCGGCGGTTGTACGGCACGAAATACAGCACCTTCAATGTCGCCGGCGGCAGACGGTCAAGCATCTCCCGCAGCACTTCCTGCGTCGGATAGCGCCAACCGGCCGGCGGGCCCGTGCGCGCGCCGCTGGGAATGGAAACGCTGTATTCCTGCAGCTTCTTCTGCACGCGAGGCCGATCATAGGCTGCGTCGGGCGGAACGAAGCGGGTGTAACCGTCGGCACCCTGGTCCGGCGCCTTGAACCCGCTCAGCACGCCGGCTGCCTTGCCGGCTTCCTGCACCGCATACAGGTTCAACAGATGGGCGTAGCCGCGCCACGGGCTGCCTTCATACATCCAGGCGGGAAACGGGCGCGGAGTCAGCTTTTCATAGTCATCACCGGTGACGCACCAGCGCACGTCCAGGCCGACCACAACGACCTTTGGCGCGGGGTGCGCGCGCAGGAACTGGTCGTAGATCGACGCCATCTCGAACACTGTGGCGTCGTTCATCGCCAGGTTGACGAAGCGCGCGCCGAACGCCTTGTCGAGCGTCTCGGGTCGCAGCAGACGGCTGGTGGAGGTGCCGATGATGGCGCTGTCGAACCGCGTCGAGCGTGCCAGCATGGGGTAGGCAAAACGCTGGTTGCTGGTCACGGGTATGCGATCCGCGGGCAACGACAGTGGCAGCACTCCCCACGGGTCAACCAGGGCGACAAACAGGAAAATGACGCCGACGGCCCCCGCAGCGGTGCCGACAGCGGTCCAGAAGAAGCGCCGCCAGGCGCTGACGTCAGAACTGGAAGTAGATGAAGACATTGGGCAACCGGCCACCGATCAGCAGCAACAGGTAAGCCAGCAGCGCGCCGGCGGGAACCGCAAGCCAAGGGGCAGGACGCAGCCGAGTTAACGCCGCCTCCTGGCTGACCGGGCCGAGCAGGGCGATCGCCGCGCCGCCGGCCAGGGCCAGGACATATTCCTGGTTCAAACCGATGCGGCCGAGGCCGTGCAGGAAGGCCATGCTGCCAAGGATGTCGCCGGCCTGGCTGAAGGTCGGCGAACGGAACAGCACCCAGCACGCCATGACGAACAACAGCGTCAGCAGCCAGGCAACCGGCGTCGGCAGACGGAGGCCCCCATTTGCCCCCTTGGCCTCCCACCAATGATTCACCGCCAGCGCGCCGCCGTGCAGCCCGCCCCAGGCAACAAACGTCCAGTTGGCGCCGTGCCACAGCCCGCCCAGCAGCATGGTCAGCACTACGTTCACCGCCTGCCGGACCGGACCGGCACGGTTGCCGCCCAGCGGGATATAAAGGTAGTCGCGCAGGAAGCGGCTGAGCGTCATATGCCAGCGGCGCCAGAAGTCGCGGACCGAGACCGCTCTGTAAGGCGCGTTGAAGTTGAACGGCAGGCGCAGGCCGAACATCAGCGCCAGGCCGATTGCCATGTCGGAGTAGCCCGAAAAGTCGAAATAGATCTGCAGCGTATAGGCGCCTGCGGCGGTCCAGGCTTCGGCCGCCGACAGCGGCGCCGACTGGGCCTGGGCGAATAGCGGGTCGGCCAGCATCGCCAGCGTGTCCGCCAGCAGCACCTTCTTGGTCACGCCGATCAGGAACAGCGCAAAGCCGCGAGCCAGGTTCTCCCACATCTCCGGCCGGCGCGGGTCGGCGTCGAACTGGAAAATGATTTCGTTATGACGGACCAGCGGGCCCGCGATCAGTTGCGGGAAGAAGCTGACGAACATGCAGAAGTCAAGGAAGCCGTAGATGTGCCGGTCACCGCGCTTCAGGTCGATCAGGTAGGAGATCTTCTGGAAGACGAAGAAGCTGATGCCCAGCGGCAGAACCAGCGACCAGGGGTGCCAGGGCTGACCGAACGCGTCATACACGCTGCCGCGGAAGAAATCGGCGTATTTGAACAGGCCGAGCGCACCGAGATTCAGGGCAACGCCAAGCATGGGAATCCAGTTGCGGCGCCAGGCGCCGAACCACGCGGCGATCAACCACGTGGCAACCGTCAGCCCGGCCAGCAACGGGACGAAGCGCAGGTCCCACCAGCCATAGAAGCCGATCGACGCCACCACGACGATCGTCTGCCGTAGCGTCCGGCTGCCGGCGGCGAGGTAGTACAGCCCCAGGACCACCGGCAGGAACAGCAGGATGAAGACCTGGGAGTTGAACAGCATCGGCGGGATGGAATCCGGAGTCGGGCGGCCGGCGATCCGCCGGGACGGGCGCGGTTTGGCGGAGATGGCAGTCCGCCGCAAGACCCGAGGTTCCACCGCCCCAGGTTCGGCGGGCGCCGGCCCAGCCTGCCCAAGCCGCTCCGCTGACTACCGGCGCAGGCGCTCCGCCCAGGTCTTCAGCCCGGCCAGAAAGCCCTGCACGACCTCGCGCGTCTTCTCATCCGTCAGGCGGCCCTCGGCATCGAAGCGGGTGCCGGCTTGGCCGATCATCACTTCCGGCCGGTTCATCACCAGCCCGTTGAGGAAGATGAACACCTGGCGCAGGTGGTACTGCGCCCGCGCTGTTCCGAGGACACCAGGGCTGGCACCCATGATTGCAATGGGCTTGCCATCGAACGGCTGTTCCGGCGGCCGGGAAGCCCAGTCGATGGCGTTCTTCAGCACACCGGGCACCGAGTAGTTATACTCGGGTGTGGCGAGCAGCAGCGCATCGGCCGCCTTGATGCGATCACGCAGATCCTGCACCGCCGGCGGAAAACTCTGCCCTTCCCGCATATCCTCATCATAAAGGGGGATCTCGCCGAGCCGGTCAAAAATCTCGATCTGCATTCCGGGTGGCGCCAATTCCGCCGCAGCCCGCAATGCCGCCCGGTTGAACGATTTCTGTCGCAGGCTGCCGGCAAGGCCGAGCACGCGTATCGTCGGGGAGTCTGCCATGGACGGGGTGGACCTTCTGTCTGGTGTCGCGGCGATGGGGCGGCGCTGCTGCCGCCCCGACTGCGCATGTTTGACCCTGGTAGCGTCTTGCAAGTGGCCGGCGGCGCCGGTGCAGCATCAACAGACGGGACCGTCATGGACATGACCCGGTTGCGTCGTGTCCGCGCACTGCCGCAACGCGCTTTACGTGCTCAGCGCAGGCCGGGCCTTTCGGGTCCATCAGGCCGCAGCGCGCGGCGGCTCCAGCCGGTTGCGACCGCACCTAACACCAGCGCGACGTAGCCGTATTGCAGGCCCTGCCGCCACAGCGCGAGGGCGTCCGCGTAGCGGCTGGGTGGGACCAGAGGACGCGCCGGCAGAACGCTGCCGCCGCCGACCTGCATCGTCATGTGGATGAAGCCCAATGCCGACAGCACCGGCACCGCAACCATGATCAGGATGAGAATGCCGCGGGCCCGCGCAAGAGACGGTCGGTGGCGCAAGCTGATCCAAAGTCCAAGGCAGCCATGCAGCCAACCAGGCGCCAGCAGTGCAATCTGCCAGCCCTCCCGCTCGCCGGTGACGATTGAAGTAACGATCTTCTGGTAGGACGGCTCAAAGCCGTAGAACGATGTCGCGACCCGCGTGCTGACTACATGGGTAATCAGCAGCAGCGGCAGGGTGAAGCCGGCCCAGAGCCGCAGCCACTCGGTGAGCGGCAGCCGCCAGTGGCGGCGCAGATGGATCGTGCGCAGGGCCAGCGCCAGATGCAGGAAGAACGCACCATACAGCAGGGCCGTTCCCGGGTGGCTCTGCCAGATCCACATGGACCAGCGCAGCCCCGCCTCGGCCAGCGGCAGTGAGACCAGGCCGAGGATGTGATTCGTCATGTGCAGCGAGATATAGGTCAGCATGACCAGCCCGGAGGCGAGCCGCAGACGCCGGCTGGTCAGGCGCTGCCAGCCGGTTCGCGTGAAGGCGTGACGTACCGCATCGCCGCCGTCGACTGTTGCACCAGCCTCGCCAAGGTCCCGCATGGCCTGAACCGTAGCAGCGCAGATGCCGGAACGGTCCGGTTTTTTCCGAACGGGCTTCCCCTTGGTCCCATTGTTGCCCCGACCCGGCCGTCGGAGGCGGCCGGTCGCCGCGGAGGACCCGCCGGTGCTACAGTGTGGCGCCGCCGTCGATCGCGACCTCCGCGCCGGTGATGTAGGCGCTTTCGTCCGACAGCAGGAACAGCACGAGATTGGCAACCTCCTCAGCGGATCCCATGCGCTTCATCGGCACCTGCTGCACCCGCGCGGCGTTCTGTTCCGCCGAGCGCACATTCAGCATCTCTGTATCGATCGGGCCCGGATGCACCGAATTGACCCGGATCTTCTTCGCCGCCAGGTCCAGCGCCGCCGCCTTGGTCATTCCGCGCAGCGCCCACTTCGTTGCGCTGTACGCGATCGCGCCCGGTGAACCGCGCAGGCCGGCAACCGAAGAGATGTTGACGATTGAGCCACTACCGGACCGTTCCATTAACGGCACTACTTTCTGCATGCCCAGGAAGCAGCCAAGCTGGTTGATCCGCATGTGCCGCTCAAACAGTTCGACCGTCGTGTCCATCAGCTTCGCCGGCCGGTAGATGCCGGCATTGTTGACCATCCCATGGAGGCCACCGAAGCCTTCCGCCGCCTTCACCGCGGCGTCCCAGTCCTCAGGCTTCGTCACGTCCTGCTTCACGAACACCGCCGCCCCTGCGCCAAGCTGCTCTGCCAGCGCACGGCCCTCGGCCTCCAGCACGTCGCCAATAACCACGCGCGCGCCTTCGGCCACATACAGCCTGGCTTCCGCCGCACCCTGGCCGCGTGCGCCGCCGCTGATCAGGATGACCTTGCCGCTCAGACGACCCATCGTTTCCTCCTATTGGTTTGTCCACCGGCAGCGTATCGCCGTTCCCGACGGAACGGAAACCGCCGTGGCGGCATTGTTGCGGCGAAGTGATGGATAGCGCTACCATCGCGCCGCCGCGCCCTGACGTGGACAGAGCGGCGCGGCCGTGCCTACACTCAGCCCGTTCAGCACATCACAGACCGGGCGCGCGAGACAGCCTGCAGGGAGAAGACAAGCTATGAGACTGATGTGGTTTCACCTGATGCCGTACACCGAACTGCCGGATGATTTCCGGGAGAAGCACCATTCGGTGTGGGTGGATATCCATTCGTCGCTGTTCGACCCGAAGCGCGCGCACCTGATGTACAACGACTTCATGGATGAATTGGAGTTCGCCGCCGATTGCGGCTTCGATGCCGTCTGCGTGAATGAGCATCACTCCAATGGCTACGGGCTGATGCCGTCGCCGAATCTGATCGCCTCGTCGCTGGCGCGGCGCACGACCAACACCGCGATCTGCGTCATGGGCAACTCCATCGCGCTGTACAATCCGCCGACGCGGGTTGCGGAAGAGTTCGCGATGATCGACGTGATCTCCGGCGGGCGGCTGATCGCCGGGTTTCCGGTCGGTACGCCGATGGACGATTGCTACTGCTACGGCGCCAATCCATCGATGCTGCGGGAGCGCTACTACGAAGCGCACGACCTGATCACCCGCGCCTGGAAGGACAAGGAGACGTTCTCCTTCAACGGGCGGTTCAACCAGCAGCGCTACGTGAATATCTGGCCACGTCCGGTGCAACGTCCGCATCCGCCGATCTGGGTGCCCGGCGGCGGATCGGTCGAGACCTGGCAGTGGTGCGCAGCGATGGACTACGTTTACTGCTACCTGTCCTATTTCGGCTACAAGGACGGCAAGGCCACGATGAAGGGTTTCTGGGACGAAATGGCCCGCCTGGGCAAGGATCGGAACCCAAACCGCGCCGGCTTCCTGCAGTTTGTCGGCGTGGCCGAGACGCGGGAGAAGGCGTACGAACTGTACAAGCCGGCAGCTGAGTATTTCTACGGTCGCTGCCTGCACACCGATCCGATGTGGGCGTCCCCGCCCGGCTATGTCACCGAGGCAACGCAGCGCGCCGGCATCGTCAGCCAGGTTGGACGCGCCGCGTCCGAGTCCGCTCGGGCCAGGGCCCGGGCAACGGAGATGAAGGACATCATCGACAATGGCTACGTCATCATCGGCTCGCCGGATGAGGTCGTGGAGCAATTGACCGAGGTCGCAACGGAACTCAATGTCGGTCACCTGATGTTGCTGCTGCAGTTTGGCAACATGGGCAAGGACTTGGCGAAGTACAACACCAAGCTGTTCGCCGAAAAGGTGATGCCGAAGCTGAAGCCGCTGTTCAGCGAGTGGGACGATCCGTGGTGGCCGCAGCCGATGCAGTCAGCGGAGCGGGCGGAGATTGCACCGTTCGTTCCAGGCCTGGCGGCGGAGTAACGAACAACCGTTTTGATATCGATGCAAACAGTACGCGTTGGCATGGTGACCGAAGGGTCACCATCCGCGCTGCTTGTGACGGTCTCGCCGTATTCGGCAGTTCATAAAAGGTGTGGACGCCGAGCCCCTACGGCGTGAGCCAACCACGTCAATGTCGCTTTCTCCGGCGGCGCTCGGAAGATCCCATCGCCTACTCCCGACCCGGCAAATACCCGGTTAGTTCCGGCCGATACTCGAAATGCATCGTGTCGTAATGCGCCCACCGTCCGCCCCAGATGAAGCCGTGCCGCTCGAACACTGCGACAATTTCAGCCGGAATGCGGTTCTCGTACCCGGCGCCGCGGCGCCAGTACCAATACGCCGCGTATTTCGGATTGACATCGATCGCCGCACCCCAGGCATGCACGCTGCGTTGCCCCGTATCCGCGACAGCACGACAGGCATAGGTCCCGCCTAACGGCCACAGATAACGCCGGTAGTCGGCCGGCATGTCGTCCAGCTCCCGCGACACCGCCGCCAGCGCCTTGTCGACGCCGTTGACCGACGTGATCGTCACGCTCTTGCCCAAACTCTTCGGCAGCCACGGCACCCGGACCAACCTGGGTGTGACATCACCGACAGAACAGTCGCCGTACATCTTGTCGAAGAACGCTGTGTTGCGGACGCGGCCTGGATCGGCCTCTGGCGCCGGGCCAACCGGAGCACCAACCGGATAGACCAACCGCATCTGGTCCGCGATCGAGCCGTGCCGCAGTGCCTCCTCCGGCGTCTTGTCCGGTCGGCCATCGTCGACCGGCATTCGCGTGCCGTCGCGCCAAAGCAGTGCGGAGCCATCGAATCCCGCCAGAAAATCAGGATAGGCCTGTACCAGGTCCTGCATCGATGCCGCGCGCGCGACCGGCGTGGCGATCAGCAGCGCCACCGCCACCAGCAGCCATTTCATGCGCCAACCACCGCGTCGCCGACCGCCTGCCGCAGCGCGACGATGCCTGTCTCCACATGCCGCGATGGATGCACCCGATTGGTCAGCAGGGACCACGCGACACCGGCGTCGAAATCCACCCAGACGCCTGTGCCGGTAAACCCTGTGTGGCCAATGGTCCGGTCGGAGCACGCATTGCCGCCCGACCAGCCGTCATGCCGCGCCTCCCAGCCCAGGCAGCGCGTGGCGGACTGCCGCGTGCGGACCTCTTGCGTCGCGCCCTGCAGCAGCGCCAGCGCGCTGTCCAGCACCGCGTCGATGGTGCCGAACAGGCCGGCATGGCCGGCGGCACCGCCCAGCGCGTAGGCGTTCTCATCATGCACCTGCCCGCGCATCACCCGTCCACGCCAGGTGCAGCGCTCTGTTGCCGCCGTCTCCGCCGGGTCCGGCCGCCAGGCGAAGCCGGGCGGCAGCGTCTGCTGATCCAGCGGCGCCCCGGTCAGCCGCTCGATGGCAATGCCGAGCAGCATGAAGTTGATGTCGGAATAGACGGCACGGCCGGGCTGCCAGACACGCTGCAGGATGAAGGCACGCAGCGTCTGCGGGTCCTGGCCGTAGGTGTAGAGCGGCTCAACCGCCGGCAGATGCGTCTGGTGGCTCAGGCACTGCCGGAAGGTCAGTTTCCGCTCCGCTGCACCCGCCTTGTCATATTGCCGCAGGTCCGGAATCGCGACCGGCAGCGTGTCGTCCAGCGCAATCCGGCCCGCTGCGACCAGGCGCAGGATTGCCGGCGTGGTGAACAGCACCTTGGTCAGCGACGCCAGGTCGAACCAGGTGCGTCGATGCAGCGGCACCGGTTCCGGCTCACGCTGCGCCAGTCCGATCGCGTGCACCGCCCGGTCGCCGTCAGCCGTCACCACGCCGAGCACGGCGCCGGGGATGCCGGCGGCGACAGCATGGGCAACGGGGTCGAGCGCGGCGGCTAGGCGGTCGGCGGCTGTCACGGATTGGCACTCTATCTGGCGGCGTTACGGGATTAACCAATATACAACCGGTGGTGAGCTATACCTACCGTGCACTCTGACCGCCGGGATCCCATGCTGCCCCGTCTGCCCGCGTCCTGCCTTGCCTTGCTGTTGCTTGTCGCCTCCTGTGGATCGCCGCCGGAGCAGCCGAGTTCGGAGGAGCCCAGCCCCGAGGCGAGCATCCAGACCTATTACGCCGCCAGCGGTCACGCGCCCCCCTTCTCCCGCACGCCGTATGAGCGGTTCCGGCGCAGCGAAGCAGTGGGGATCGCGGTGCAGGAATGGCAACTGTTCGGCAAACCGGTGAATGACGATCCGCCCGGCAGCCGGGGCGAGCCCGACCCGCTGGATCACCCGGCCCGCCAGCCCGGCCACTGGCAGCGTATCGGCGAATACTGGTGGCTCGGCCAGAACAGCAACCGGCGAGAGGCGGCGTGGACCGGCATGCACGATGAGAATGGCACCGAGTTCGACGCCCGGCGGGAGGACTTCTATGCCTGGTCCGCGGCCTTCATCAGCTACGTGATGCGGACGGCCGGCGCCGGACCGCGGTTTCCCTACGCGCCGTCGCACTACATATACATCAACGTTGCCGCAAACATGACCCAGGGACGCACCAGCGGCTGGGCGATCTACGCGGAACGGCCGGAGAGCTACGCCCCGAAGGTCGGTGACCTGATCTGCTCCTCGCGGGAGCGGCGCCCGGTCAAGTATCGGCAATTGCCGCTGCGGCGCTTCGCCGGGCACTGCGACATCGTGGTGGCGACGGCACCAGGGCAGCTCAGCGTCATCGGCGGCAACGTGGCGGACGCGGTGACGATGAAGCACGTGCCGGTGACGACGGATGGGATGCTGGCGACGCCGGATGGGGAGGTGCTGGACGGACGATACCCGTGGTTCGTGGTGATCCGGGTGGCGTATGACGGGCCGTAGGCCCTGCCGGCTCAGGTGGTGTGCTCAAGGATATTGATCAACCGCCCGAATGGATCGCGCACGTAGAAGCGGCGGACGCCCCACGGCTCCGTAACCGGGCCGTACTCGATCAAGAAGTTGCCGCGCTGCGCCCGCTGCAGCACTTCGTCCAGATTGTCCACCTCAATTGAGATGTCCGGCACATCGGTGCCGCTGCCGCCCTGCGTGGCGACGCTGACTTGCGGCGTAGTGGGCGCATCGGCGACGAAGGTAACGATCCAGCCCAGGTCCATGCCGATCTGCATGTCCAGCACGTCGCGATAGAATGCCGCGCCGGCTTGACCATGGCCCGCAATGTTCGGAACGATACGCCTTACTGCCACTTTCTCCCCCTATCCCCGCAGACAGCCGGTCCCGCGGCGCGAGACCGGCACGGCTTCAACCAGGGCTGATCCGCGCCTACACTCCTCGCCCACAGCAAGGGGAGAAACCCAACCATGAAAGTCGGCCTGTTCCTCAACACGCAATTTCCCGAAGGCACGCCCATCGCCGCCCGCGTGCCGGAGATGGTGACGCAGGTGAAAGCCGCCCGCGACGCCGGGTTCAAGTCGTTGTGGTTCCCGCACCACTGGCTGACCTACCCGATGCAGATGCTGGCGATCACGCCGATCATGGCCTACCTCGCGCCACATGCCGAGGGCATGACGATGGGCCCCAACATCCTGATCCTGCCGCCGCAGAATCCGATGCATGTCGCCGAGGAGTCCGCCACACTCGATGTGCTGACCGGCGGCAACTACATCCTGGGCCTCGGTCTCGGCTATCGCGAGCAGGAGTTCGAGGCGCTGGGCGTTCCGTTGTCGGAACGCGCACCGCGCTTCAATGAAGGCATCGGCCTGATGAAGCGGCTGTGGACCGAGGACAAGGTCACCCACAAGGGCCGTTTCTACAGCATCACGGACGCCGGCCTCAGCGTGAAACCCACCCGGCCGGGCGGTCCGCCGGTCTACATCGCCGGCCAGGCCGATGTCTCGGTGCGCCGCGCCGCGCGTATCGGCGACGCCTGGCTGATCGTCAACAGCAGCGGGTTGAGCAAGACCGAACCGCTGATGAAGACCTATCGCGCGGCGCTGGCCGAGTACAACCGGACCGACGTCACCGACTTCCCAATCACGGTGGAATGTTACGTCGGCGCGAACAATGCGACGGCCTTTGAGGAATGCCGCGGGCCGCTGCAGTACAAGTACCAGGCCTATGCGTCCTGGGGACTGGAAGGCCGCCGCAGCATTTCCGAAATTCCGTTCGAGGATTTTGCCCGCGACAAGTTCATCATCGGCGACAAGGTTGCGGTGAAGGAAGAAATTGCCCGCTACAAGGAACTGCTCGGCGTCAACCACTTCATCATGCGCTGCCAATGGCCGGGCCTCCCGGTGGAGCAGACGCTCGCTTCGATCAAGCGGCTGGGGGAGATCTTCGCGTAGGAGAATGCCGGGCGCGGCGGCACGAGCGGACCTTGAATCGATCGAAGTTGACGTGGGTCGTTGCTTATTCGTCATGGCGGGCGCAGGCCCGCCATCCACGCCTTTGTCTATACGGCACGATCTGAACGCCGGGTCAGCAATGCAAGGCGTGGATCGTGGCCCTTCGGCCACCATGACGACGAGATACCGCCATAACCGACGGCGCTGCCGCTGCCGATCCCTAGCCGCCCGCCAGCTTCTGCTTCAGCACCTGATTGACCAGCGCCGGGTTGCCCTTCCCCGCCATCGCCTTCATTGTCTGGCCAACGAAGAACCCGAACAGCTTGTCCTTGCCGGCACGATACTCCGCAACTTTGTCGGCATTGGCTGTCAGAATGGCATCGATTGCCGCATCGATCGCACCGGTATCCGTCACCTGCCGCAACCCGCGCTCATCGACGATCACACCGGCATCCTTGCCGGTTTCGATCATCGCCTCGAACACGTCCTTGGCGATCTTGCCGTTGATGGTGCTGTCCGCCATCAGGTCCAGCAGCCCACCCAGTTGTCCGGCCGTGACCGGCGGGTCCTCGATCGACCGGCCGAGCTTGTTCAACGCGGCGAAGAAGTCGCCCATCACCCAGTTGGCGGCGATCTTGGCATCCCGCCCCTTGGCCACGGTTTCGTAGAACTCCGCCGTCGCCTTCTCCGCCACCAGCACCGAGGCATCATAGCGCGACAGGCCGTACTCCTGCATGAAGCGATTGCGCTTGGCGTCCGGCAGTTCCGGCAGCGACTGTTTCAGCGCCGCGACCCAGTCCTCCTCCAGCACCAGCGGCAGCAGGTCCGGATCGGGGAAGTAACGGTAATCGTGAG
>JAFEFW010000623.1 GCA_018240405.1 Pseudomonadota bacterium | reverse complement strand
GCGAAGGTAGTCCTGTCGATGAATCAGCTCCGTCTGGGCGCGTTTGAGCCCGGCTGGGTCAACCTCAACATCCGCGAGACGGGAAGCGAGCTTTATCCGCTTGGGCCACCTCCGGCCTTCGGGCCTTGGTGGGAGGGCCAGGACATTGCCGGCAAACATATTCTGATCGCGGACGACCAGGGCCATGGCGACGCGATACAATTCTTCCGCTATCTGCCCGATCTTCAGGCGCGGCGACCGGCCCACATTACCTGGCGGACCTTCCCCGCGCTCGTGCGACTATTTGCCACCGCGGCGCCGGATGTAACGGTGGTGGCTGGCCTCCCGAACAACAGCCGGTTCGACACGCATTGCACGTCGACAAGCCTGCCCCAATGGTTCGGTACGACGGCGGCAACCATCCCCGCTCCAGTTCCATATCTTGCGGCACCACCGGCCGATCAGGCGCGGCTGAAGCAGCCGGCCGCAAGGCAGCCCAAAGTCGGCCTCGTCTGGTCTGGCGATGCGCGTCACATGCGGGATCACTTAAGGTCGATTCCGGCGGAGTCGTTCCTTCACCTGGCCGATGGGCAAGGCATTCAGTTCTACAGCCTGCAGCATCGCGTGCGAGACGCTGACCGGGCGGCCCTCGATCAGCGGCCATTCATCAACCGGGAGGTCGAAGCCGCACTCGACCTTGCAGATACGGCGACGCTTATCGCCGGGTTGGATCTGGTCATCGCCGTCGATACGGCGATTGCCCATCTGGCAGGCGCAATGGGCAAGCCGGTCTGGATTCTGCTGCACGTCGCTCCCGACTGGCGTTGGCAGGCCGATCGCACCGACAGTCCCTGGTACCCGACCGCCCGGCTATTCCGATTGGCCCCAGCTGAATGGGTTGATCGCGATCAGAAGCAGGCACGACGGCGAAGGGCATCACACGTCGCGCACGCCGCCGACGATATGGGCTGGCAACCGTTGATCCAGCGCGTCAGCCGCGCATTGCGCGATCACCACCGTCGGTATTGGCATTAGTCAAGCAGTCGGTACCATTCGTCCAAGCGGCCGTCCGCCGAACAGGTGCACATGGAAATGCGGCACTTCCTGCCCACCGTGGCTGCCCATGTTGGCCAGGATGCGGTAGCCAGGACTCTCCAGTTCAAGGTCGCGCGCCACCTTGCCCACCGCTCGGGTGAATCCGGCGATTTCCTCCGCGCTGGCCGCAGCACTGAAATCGGCAAATGAACAATAAGGTCCCTTCGGAATCACCAGCACATGAATCGGCGCCTGCGGGTTGATGTCGTGGAACGCCAGCGCCCACTCATCCTCAAAGACTTTGCGGCACGGAATCTCGCCGCGGAGAATCCGCGCGAAGATATTCTGATCGTCGTACGGGGGCAGTCCGCTGACCGGCATGATGGCTTTCTCCGACGGCACGCAAAGACAAGACGTCGACCGGCACTATAGCCCGAGCAGCACTGCGGCAAAATCTGCGACTATGGTATCTTCGTCGTCCGCAGTCGTCGCGCGATTTGCAAAGTCTTGGCACGTGCAGCCTTCTCCGCAACACCGCTGACGCCTTCGCGCCGAGCAAGCTCAGCCCAGACATCGCCTGGCGCCACGCCGGCGGAAACCCATAGGACGATCAGGTGGTAGAGGACGTCCGCACTCTCGGCGACAACGGCGTCACGGTTGCCGGCAACCGCTTCGATCAGGCACTCGACCGCCTCTTCGCCAAATTTCTGCGCAACTTTTGCTGAACCGCGGGACAACAACCGTGCTGAATGACTGACCGCAGGGTCGGCGGTACGACGGCTGTGGACCACCGCATAAAGCCGATCGAGCACCGCGACGGGGGGTTCCATTGTGCCAATTTCTTGCACTACAGTCGCGCGAGCAACGGCCTTTTTCAGCTTACCAGACGGCTTCCTCAGCACACGCGCCGCTTTCTTCTTATCGGCAGCGCTCGCTGACTTCTTCTTGTCCTCGGAGCTCGAGGACTTTTTCTTGTCGGAACGCGCCATGGTCAGGCGGCAACCTTGCGCGGCAGGCGCACCGGAAGGCCGGCGGCGGCTAGCGCCGCCTTTACGTCGCCGATGGTGAACGTGCCGAAATGAAAGACACTGGCCGCCAGCAAACCGGTCGCTCCGGCGCGTGCCCCTTCGACAAAGTGCTCAAGTGTCCCAACGCCACCGGAGGCGATGATCGGCACCCGCACGGCTGCACAAGCCGCCCGTAGCAGGTCCAGGTCAAAGCCGCGTCCAGTGCCATCGCGGTCCATGCTGGTCAGCAGGATTTCTCCGGCTCCCATCGAGACGACCCGCTGGCACCAAGCAATAGCATCGATACCGGTCGGGCGGCGTCCGCCGTGAGTGAAGACCTCCCACTGGCCGGGACCACTCTGCTTCGCATCGACGGCGACCACCACGCACTGACTTCCAAACTTGGTGGCTGCCTCCCGCACCAAGTCCGGGCGCGCAACGGCAGCCGAGTTGATGCTGCATTTATCGGTGCCCGCGAGCAGCAGGCGTCGCATATCCTCCGTTGAGCGAATTCCGCCGCCAACGGTTAACGGAAGGAAAACACGCGCTGCCGTTCGGGAGACAACGTCCAGAATGGTATCCCGGTTCTCGTGGCTGGCGGTGATGTCGAGAAACGTTAATTCGTCGGCACCGGCGGCATCATAAACGGCAGCCTGCTCCACCGGGTCGCCGGCATCGCGCAGGGAAACGAAGTTCACGCCTTTCACGACGCGACCGTCCTTCACGTCCAGGCAGGGAATGACGCGCAGTTTCAGCATGGCGCGCCTTAGTACGCGTCGTCCCACAGGATGCAAGGAAATATGCTCAGCCCTACTGGGAAGCGATGGATGCCGATGGACAACTGTGCCAGTTATCCGGCCTTTGCGAACAATGCCAAAGCATCCGAAGGGTTGATGCGGCCGTCGTACAGGGCGCGTCCGACAATCACACCCTCGATTCGAGTTGCGGCGGCAGCCAGCTTCAATGCGTCCAGATCCTCAAGCGATCCAACACCACCAGAAGCGATCACAGGAGTCGTCAGCCGCGCCGCCAGCGCGACGGTCTGTTCCAGGTTCAGTCCCGACAGCATGCCGTCGCGGCCAATGTCGGTATAGATGATCGCAGTGACACCGGCGTCCTCAAACCGCAGCCCAAGCTCCGCCGCAGGCATCGACGACGTCTCAGCCCAGCCCTCTGTCGCGACGAATCCGTCGCGCGCATCAATGCCGACGGCAATTCGGCCGGGAAATTGCTTGCACGCCTCCAGCACCAGCGGGGGATTCTTTGCGGCTGCGCTACCCAGGATCACGCGGCCAATCCCCTTCTCCAGCCAAGCCGCAATGCCAGCCATACTGCGGATACCGCCGCCCAGCTGCACTGGCACCGAAGTGCTTGCCAGGATCGACTCAACGGCTGCTGCGTTCACCGGTTTGCCAGCAAATGCGCCATTCAAATCAACGACGTGCAGCCGAGAGAAGCCGGCGTCTTGCCACGCCTTTGCCTGCGCACCAGGATCCGTAGAGTAAACCGTCGCCTGATCCATATCCCCCCGCCGAAGGCGGACACATTGGCCGTCTTTCAGGTCGATGGCGGGATAGATCGTCAGACTGCTCATGATCCGTTGGCGCCCTTCGGTGGCCGCAGCCGCTTGTAATAGAAGTAGCCGCGCACAGACTTGCCCTTCACCAGAGCGTACTCAGGGTGCTCGCCCCAACGGATATAGCCGAGGTTTTCATACAGCCGGATCGCTGGCGTCTGCGTCTCACGTACGTCGAGGTTCAGGATATGGTAGCCGAGTTCGCGGGCGCGGTCCTCGACGCAGACCGTCAGCATGCGCGCCAAGCCGTGGCCGCGCGCATAGGGTGCGATGTAGGAGTGCATGAGGTTGGCCGCAAACGCCTGCGCCTCATTGTTCCGCGGTGGCCTCGCCAGAATGGCCGAACCCACGATTTCACCGTCGAGCCGGGCCACGAACAATTCCCGCTCCGGCACCAGGAGCACACCGCGGAAGTAGGTCTCAAGCGCCCGGCGACCTGGTGGATTCAGCCAGCCGAACCCGCCACCGTCGATGATGGCGGCGTCAGTCGCCTCGCATAGGGCATGCAGATCGGCATCGGTGAATTCCTCAAGCCGTTCAACGAAAAGCTGAGGCTCCGGCTTCTGTATCTGCGTTCCGGGCATCAGGGAGTCCAAAGCAGGAAATTGGCCAGAAGGCGAATGCCCACCTCCTGGCTCTTCTCCACATGAAATTGCGTCCCAGCCCGGTTCCCCGCGACAACGATGGCCGGCACCGCGCCACCGTAGTCAGTCGTGGCGATCGTCTCGCTCGGCGAGCCATGGATCAAGGCGTAGCTATGCACAAAGTACACATGGTCATCCGGCGTTAGCCCTTCCAGAAGCGGATGTGCGCCGGGGACGAAATTCAACCCGTTCCATCCCATCTGCGGCAGGCGCAGACCTGGTACGTCCATCTCGGCGATGTCACCCTTGATCCATCCGAAGCCTGGGGTGACGCCGTGTTCCAGTCCCCGCTCCGCCATTAATTGCATGCCAACGCAGATGCCTAGGAAGGGCGTGCCCGCGTCGGTTGCGGTTTCGATCGCCTCGCGCATTCCGGGCACCGCCGCAAGCCCGGAGGCGCAATCGGCGAACGCCCCCTGCCCCGGCAGCACGATCCGGTTGGCGGCCGCCACCACCTCAGGATCCGCGGTCACGGCCACAGTCGCATCAAGACTCGCACGCTCGGCCGCCAGCGCCAGGGCCCGCGATGCCGAAGCCAGATTGCCGCTGCCATAATCCACCACGACGATGCGAGTGGTGGCCATCAGCGGATGTCCGCCGTCAGGCGCGCCGCGAGGTCGGGCCGATAGGCAACCAGCCGCATCCAAGCCTCCTCCTGATCGCGGGCGGCGACCATATGGATCAGCTTGTAACCACGACGCTCCAACGCCCAGTTCTGCAGATCATGGCCGTGAAGACCCAGCAGCACGGCAAGCCCCCCGGCGAGGACGGCGCCAATCGCTGATGGCGCCAGCACTGAGATCAGCACATAGGTGGCGAGGCTGAGTGCGGCAGGAATCCAGGCACGGTTCAATGCGAGCCAGAGCGGGCCAAGGATGAAGGTCAGCCAGGCAAACCCCTCCGACATCAGCACAGGCTCGGCGCCTGGCTTTACGCGAACAGCGTAAATCTTCACAGCGCCCCCTTCGTGGAGGGGATGGCATCACCGACGCGCGGGTCGAATTCCACCGCCATGCGCGCCGCCCGCGCCAGCGCCTTGAAGCAGGCTTCGGCCACATGGTGCGCGTTGTGGCCGGCGCGGCGGGTGACGTGCAGCGTAATCATCGCGTTGAAGGCTAGCGCGCGGAAAAACTCCTCGAACAGCTCAGTGTCCATCGCGCCAATCTTCGGCCGCTCGAAGCTTACGTTCCAGGCCAGGAACGGCCGGCCAGAGATGTCGATTGCGGCTTCGGCGAGGGTCTCATCCATCGGGATCAGCGCGTGGCCGAAGCGGCGGATGCCACGCTTGTCACCCAGTGCCTTGGCGATAGCCGCGCCGATGACGATGCCGACATCCTCAGTAGTGTGGTGGTAGTCGATGTGCAGGTCGCCCTTCGCACGCACCGTCAGGTCGAAAAGCCCATGCCGCGCCAGAGCGGTCAGCATGTGGTCGAGGAAGCCAATGCCGGTCTCGATGTCGGCGCGACCGGTCCCATCGAGATTCAGCGTGACACTGATGTCGGTTTCCGAGGTTGTCCGGGTGAGTGTGGCGGTGCGAGCCATGATGCGCGCTCCACTACCGCGCCGGTCGTCCCTGGTCCAGAGGTTGTGGCGCCCCGATGTAAGGTCAAGCAGCGGCGGTGAAGGGTCAGGCTTCGCTAATCAAGCCGACACCGAGCATCACAGGAGTGTGCCACGGAACGGAACCGAATTGTCTTCGTGACCTCGGTGGCATACTCGCGTGTTGCTCCGCTTCTGCATGGTATGCCTCATCGCAAAGAACGCCGCTGACGCCCACATCAGTGGCCGGCGTCGGCGGAGCGTCCCCCCTCGACCCCGACTTCGCTCCGGCGCCGGGACGAGAGCGAGTCAAATATAAGCGCCGCTACCCCGCAGACGATCGCCGCATCGGCCACGTTGAAGACATACCAGGACAGGTCACCCCACGGGGTGTCGATATGCGCATGGATGAAATCCACCACGGCGCCGAACCGCAGGCGATCAATGATATTGCCTACGGCTCCCCCTGCAATGGCGCCAATGGCGATTGCCACAAGCCGGGTCTCGGCCCTGTAGAGCCACGCCCCCAACGCCGCGACCACGCCAAGCGCGACCGCGACCAGGACGAGATGGCTCCAGGCGCCGAGGCCATCGAGCAAGCCAAACGTGACGCCCCGGTTCCACACCATCGTCAGGTTCAGGACCGGCAGCAGCACCACCTGCCGCAGAGTAGGCAGGCCAAGGCCATAGAGTATCCAAGATTTACTCGCCTGGTCGGCAATCAGGACAACCAGGGCGGCAAGCAGGCCAAGCGGGATGACCCGGCGGCGCATCACGCCGGGCGGCAGACCAGGCCGGACTCGACCGCGTCGGCGCAACGCAGGCACAATGTCGGATGCGTCTTGTCCGTCCCCACCTCCGTCAGGACTTTCCAGCAGCGGGCGCATTTGTCGCCGAGCGCGGGCGTGACCTTCGACAGGCTGTCGCCCGTGCCCGCTACGCGCCGTACGGAGGAGACGATCGCGATCTCGGACCATGCAGCGTCATCCAGTAGCGTTTGTTCATCATCGGCTAGCGGCAGTTCCACCGCTGCCTGCAGAGACGAGCCCAACGTATTGGCTTTGCGCGCCTCTTCAATCGGCACCGTGATGCGGCGGCGGATCGCCCGGATCTGATCCCATTTGGCGGCCAGCGCGTCGTCCTTCCACCCGGCGGGCGGCTCCGGAAACAGTTCCAGGTGCACGCTGCTCTGGTCGCCGAAGCGGGCGCACCAGGCTTCCTCGGCGGTAAAACACAGTACTGGCGCCAGCCACGTGCAGAGATATCGGTGCAAGTGATCCAGCACGCTCCGCGACGCCCGGCGACGCAGCGAGTCCGGCCGGTCGCAGTAGATCGTGTCCTTGCGGATGTCGAAATAGAACGCCGACAGGTCGACGGAGCAGAAATTGTGCAGCTCCGGGTACACGCCGGTCCAGTCGTAGGAGGTGACGGCGGCGCGCACGCGCGCGTCAATCTCGGTCAACCGATGCAGGATCCAGCGTTCCAGCTCCGGCATGTCGGCTTCCGGTACGCGTTCAGCCTCGGTGAAGCCGTCAAGGCTGCCCAGCACCCAGCGTAGCGTATTGCGGAGGCGGCGGTAGAGTTCCGCCTGCTGCTTGAGGATTTCCGGTCCAATGCGAAGGTCCTCACTGGTGTCGGACATCATCACCCAGAGGCGGAGGATGTCGACGCCATACTGTTTCGCCACCTCATCCGGCGCGACCACGTTACCGAGTGACTTGGACATCTTGCGGCCGTGCTCATCCAGCACGAAGCCATCGGTCAGTACAGCCTTGAACGGCGCCACGCCACGCGTGCCAACCGCTTCCAGCAAGGATGACTGGAACCAGCCACGATGCTGATCGGAGCCTTCGAGGTACAGGTCCGCCGGCCACGGCAGGCCACGCGCCTCCAGCACGAAGGCGTGGGTTGACCCGGACTCAAACCACACATCGACGATGTCCATCACCTGCTCGTACTCGTCCGGATTGCGATCCGGGCCGAGGAAGCGGGACGGCGACGACGAATACCAGGCGTCGGCACCTTCGGTGGTGAAGGCTTCGACAATGCGGTCCACCACGGCCGGGTCCCGCAGCGGTTCGCCGGTGCGCTTTTCGACGAAGACGGTGATCGGCACGCCCCAAGCGCGCTGGCGGCTGATGCACCAGTCCGGCCGGTTGGCGACCATGGAGCCGATGCGATTACGGCCGCGGTCGGGCACAAACATTGTCGCGTCGATGGCGGCGAGCGACTTCTCCCGGATCTTCTCCGGTCCATCCATCCGCACGAACCACTGCGGCGTGGCGCGGAAAATCAGCGGCGCCTTCGACCGCCAGGAATGCGGATAGGAGTGGACGATCTTGCCGCGGGCCAACAGCGCGCCGGCCTCGGTCAACGCGGCGCAGACCGGGTCGCCGGCTTTGTATACGTGCACACCAGCGAACAGCGGCACCCAAGCGTTGAACGTGCCGTCGTCGCCGACCGTCTCAGGGATCTCCAGACCGTGCGCCTTGCCAAGGTTGAAGTCGTCTTCGCCGTGGCCCGGGGCGATGTGGACGAAGCCGGTGCCTGCTTCGGTGGTGACGAAGTCGCCCAGCAGCAGCGGCGTGTCCTGCTCGTAGCCGCGGCCGCGCAGCGGATGCGCCATGATCGTGCCGGTGAGGTCGGCGCCCTTCAGCTTCGCAACGACGGTATGTGCGGTAATACCGGCATCGGTTAACACGCCGGCCAGCAGTGCCTCGGCAAGCACCAGCTTCTCGCCCGACCGAGCCAGCGACTTGTCCGCAACCGCATCGACCGTGACCACCACATAGTCAAACTCCGGACCGGCGGCGACCGCTCGGTTGCCCGGTATCGTCCAGGGGGTGGTGGTCCAGATCACCACCGACGCGCCCTCCAGCGCCGGTACCGAGGATTTCACCACCGGAAAGCGCACCCAGATCGTGGTGCTGGTGTGGTCGTGATACTCAATCTCGGCCTCAGCCAGCGCGGTTTTCTCGACCGGCGACCACATCACCGGGCGCAGGCCGCGATACAGCGCGCCATTCAGCAGGAACTTACAGATCTCCGCCGCAATGGCCGCCTCGGACGGATAATCCATGGTCGAGTAGCGCTGCGGCCAGTCACCCTCGACGCCGAGGCGGCGGAACTCGCTCGCCTGCACCTTCATCCAATGGTCGGCGTAAATCCTGCACTCATGCCGGAAATCCAGGACCGGGACAGCATCCTTGTCCTTGTTCTTGCGGCGATACTCTTCCTCGATCTTCCACTCGATCGGCAGGCCGTGGCAGTCCCAGCCAGGGATGTAGTTGGCGTCGTAGCCCGCCATCTGCCGCGTGCGATTGATGACGTCCTTGTGAATCTTGTTCAGCGCCGTGCCGATATGGATGTTGCCATTGGCGTAGGGTGGGCCGTCATGCAGAAGAAACAGCTTCCGCCCGGCCGAGGCCGCACGGAGCTTGCCCCACAGGTCCATCGCGTCCCAGCGTGCCAGGATGGTGGGCTCCTTCTTCGGCAGGTCGCCGCGCATGGGAAAGCTGGTACGCGGCAGGAAGACAGTATCCCGGTAGTCGCGCTGGGTTTCGGTCGCGGCGTCGTTCATAGCGGTCCCGTATGGCAAATGGCGCTTTGCTGACCAGTTCGTTCGGTCGATCCGGCCAGCCTATACACGCCTGCGCGCGGCACGACCATGCTGAAGGCGGTCATGTTACCGGTGGCGGAAGAGCGATCCGCGTCCGCGCGGCCCCGGCCAGCCTCGTACCGGCCGGCTACAACCTTTGGCGCCGGCGCAGTCCAACGAACGGATGGCCTGCACGAGGACCGCCCCGACAGTAAGGCGAATTACCGCGTCTTTGGAATCTCGAACCCGGCGCCTCGCTCTACGTACTTCACGATCGCGGTCAGGTCCTCCGTCGCCGCGCCTTGGAACATGGCATGCTTGAACACCAGCCTGGCTGCCTGGCAGACCCACATTGGCACGCCGAGTTGCTCGCCCTGCTCGATCGCCAGGTCGATGTCCTTCATCAGAATATGCATCTCGGCGCCAAAGTCGAAGCTGCGGGTCAGCACCGACAACGGGAATTTCGAGTCAACCGCGCTGTTGCGGCCGCTGCCGGCGCTGATCGCCGAGACCATCACCTCGGGGTCAAGGCCGCCCTTCGCGCCCATCACAAAGGCTTCGGACGTCGCCGCCAGCGCCACGGCTGACAGGATGTTGTTAGTCAGCTTCAGCACCTGGGCCGCACCCGGCTTGTCGCCTGCTCTGTTCAGCGTACGGCCCCATAGCGAGATCATCGGCCAGACTTGTTCCACCGCCGCTGGGTCGCCCGACACCATCACTGAGAGCGTACCAGCACGTGCGCCCGGCGGGCCGCCGGAGATCGGGCAATCGACAACGGTTACACCCTTTGGCGCCATCCCGGAGACGAGTTCGTCGACGAACGGCACACCAACAGTGCATGTGTTGACCAACAGCTTCATCTTGGCGCCATGCACAAGTCCCTCCGGCCCAAACGCCACGGCTCGAAAGGCCGCCAGGGTCGGCAGCGAGACGAAGACGATCTCATGCTTGTCGGCGAGTTCCTTCGGCGACCGGGCGCGGCGCGCCTGCCGCTCCAACAGCGGCTGCATTGCACCTTCATTGATGTCGTAGATCGTCAGGCTGTGCCCGCCGTCCATCAGCTTGCCGGCCATGGGCAATCCCATGTTGCCGACGCCCAGATATCCTGCATCCATTCGGGGTTTCCTCTCTATCCTGCGTTCGCCAGCGGAACCGTCCAGGCGTCATAACCGTAGACCCAGTCGGCATCGTGCGGCGTCTTCAACCAGGTGTTTTGCGCCGAGGTCGTTTGTATCCGAGAGGTTCGCGGCTTGCGCGTCGCCTCATAGCGCAGCAGCGCCTGGTGCACGCCGTCGCGGTCCACGCGGTCAAGACAGCGGGACAAGACAGCGCCGTCTTCGATCGACGTCGATGCGCCCTGCGCCATATACGGCGTCATCGGGTGGCAGGCATCGCCGAGCAGGGCTACGTTGCCTTCGACCCAGCGCGGCAGTGGGTCGCGCTCGACCAGTGCCCATTTGTGCACGTCCGGACAGGCAGCGAGGATCGCCCGCACTTGCGGATGAAACGTATCATATGCGGCGCGCAGCATTGCCAGGTCGCCCTTGGCGGACCAGGACTCAATAGCGAACTCCGGTTCCGGCGTGCTGGTCACAAAATAAAGCTCGTCGCGCCGCGGGTTGACGAAGTAGCTGACAATGTGGCGGTCCGGGCCCCACCATTTGATGCAAGGATAAACCTCCAACCCGTTCAGCAGGCGTGTCGGAAACACGGTACGATAGGCGACGCGGCCGGTAAATCGTGGCGCTTCGGCGCCGAGCATGGCCTCGCGGACGACGGAGTGGACGCCGTCGGCGCCGATCACCACATCTGCTTGTGCGGTCTCACCGTTGGTAAAGGTCAGGCGGACGCTGCTGTCCTGGTTGTGGTCGATTCCGGCCAGCTTGTGGTTGAGGCGGATGATCTCAGATGGAACCAGTTCCGCCAGCATGGCGTGCAGATCTCCCCGATGCATCAGGAAATACGGCACGCCGTGTTTGGCGCGTACCGTGTCACCGAGCGGCAGGGAGTTCGTCAGGGCGCCGGTATCGTAGTCGCGGGAGTCATTGCTGTCGGGCTGGAACGCCTGCGCCAGCAGTTGTTCCCGTAGCCCCAGGCCGTAGAGCACGCGAATGGCGTTCGGCGCCTGCTGGATGCCCGCGCCGAGGCGGGTGAAGCCTCGCGCCTGCTCAAAAATACGGACGTCGAAGCCGATGCGGCGCAGGCAGGCTGCGGCGGTGAGGCCGCCAATACCGGCGCCGATGATTGCGATCCGCAGAGACTGTCTCGGCATGCATTCCAACTCCCTGCCGTGATGGTGGGAGATTTCGCTGCGACGGACAAGCGAGGCGGATGCGCGACAGTGCGTCGGTTACAGCCCGGATATCAGCGCCAGTGCGGCGGACGGGACGCTTTTCATCACTAAACCGCGGAGACGTCCGGGGAACGGCATGGCCGTCCCATGGCATCGGGAAACTTTGAGTGGGGCGCCTGCAGCGCAAAAGCTGCTGCGCGGCGGGTACAGTGACACCGGACGTGCCGCATCGCCGGGGGGCAGCGGCAAGATCATGGCGCCCGATGCGACGACGGGGGCTCATGTAAGCGCTCAACAGCACGTGCAACCGACCCGGCGGATTTGCGGCTGGCTGTGCAAGCCGTTCCATCCGCCACATCGTCGCCCGCAGCTACGTAGTGGGTTCGCCGGATGCTCCGCCCCTGTCACGTCCGCCCTTCACCCGTTCTCGTAACGACTGGAACACGACGTAGAGGATTGGAATCACAAAGATGCCAATCGCGCTCGCCGCGATCATGCCGCCGAACACCGGCGTGCCGACATTGCGCCGCGCCAACTGGCTGGCGCCGACAGCGACCACCAGCGGATACAACCCGAGAATGAACGCAAAGCTGGTCATCATCACCGGCCGGAACCGCAGGCGCGCGCCTTCGATCGCCGCCTCCAGCAGCGGGACGCCACGCTCGCGCTGCTCCTTCGAGAACTCGACAATGAGGATGCCATTCTTCGCCGCCAGGCCGATCAGCACCACCATGCCGATCTGCCCGTACAGGTCCAGCGTGAGCCCGCCGAGCATGATGGCGATGAAGGAACCGAGGATACCAACCGTGACCGACAGAAGAACCGGAACCGGAATAGTCCAGCTCTCATACAGTGCCACAAGGAACAGATAGGCGAATAGAACGGCGAAGAACAGGATGATTGTGGTCTGCCCTTCCGCCCGCTTCTCCTGAAACGCCGTGTCGGTCCATGCACCGCGGTAACCCGCGGGCAGCGTCCTCGCCGCAACCGCGTCCATCGCCGCCAGCGCTGCGCCCGAGGACACGCCCGGCGCACCCGATCCCTGCACCGTCACCGCCAGCTTGTTGTTATAGCGGATAATGCCCTGCGGACCCTGTACGACCTTCACCTCGACCAGGCTGCGCAACGGAATCATCTCGCCCTTTTCGTTGCGCACGTTCAGCTTATAGATGTCGTCGACCGACGCGCGGTCCGATGCCTCGGCCTGCACCTGCACCTGCCAGGTGCGACCGAACAGGTTCATGTCGTTGACATAGGCGCCGCCCAGGTTCGCCTGCAGCGTCTGAAAGATGTTCGACAGCGGCACGCCCAGGATCTGCGCCTTATCGCGATCGATATCGAGATATACGGACGGGTTGGACGCGGAGAACGTGCTGAACACCCGCGACAATTGCGCGTCCTGGTTCGCGGCAACCAGCAGTCCGCGTAGCGCCATGGCCAATTGCTTGGAGTCGCCGCCGCGCACGTCCTGCAGCACGAAGGTGAAGCCACCGCCGGTTCCCAGGCCAATAATCGGCGGCGGCGCGATTGGCACCGCCATGCCGCCACGGATACTTCGGAACTCCTGCCCCAGCCGTGCAATCACCGCATCAGCCGTCTTACCCGGGTCCTTGCGCTCCTCGAATGGCTTCAGCGTCACGATGATGAAGGCGGCATTCGGTTGCGACAGATTGTCGATGAAGTTCAGGCCGGAGATGGACATAGTGTCCGCCACCGCTTCTTCCTTCGCCAGGATTGCCTCGGCCTGCTTTACCACCGCCTCGGTTCGAGCGACGGACGCACCGTCCGGCAATTGGATGATGGTGAAGAACGCGCCCTGGTCGTCCTGCGGCAGGAACCCTGTTGGGGTGACTTTGGCCGAGAAATAGACGCCGACGCCGAACAGCACGACAAGCGGGATGCTGATGATGGAGACCCGCACCAGGCGCGCCACGACCGAACCGTAACCATCGCGTACGCGGTCGATGAAGCGCATCACCACGCCGATCGGCCCGCGCCGCGGCCCGTGATGCGGCTTCAGCAGGATCGCGCACAGCGCCGGTGACAGCGTCAGCGCATTGATCGCCGACAGCAGCATCGACACGCCGACGGTGACTGCGAATTGCCGGAACAACTCGCCGGAAATTCCGGAGATGAAGCCGATCGGCACGAACACCGACAGCAACACCAAGGTTATGGCGATCACCGGAGCGGTGATCTTGCCCATCGCAATTTTGGTGGACTCGGCGACCGATCGTTCCGGATGCTCCTCCATCTCGTGCTCGACCGCCTCGACGACGACAATCGCGTCGTCCACGACGATGCCGATCGCCAACACGACGGCCAGCAGGCTGACGGAGTTGGCGGAGTAGCCAATGGCATTCAGCACCACGAAGGTGCCGATCAGGCTGACCGGCACGGCCAGTGTCGGGATCAGCGTGGCGCGCAGGCTGCCGAGGAACAGATAGACAACGATGACGACCAGGACGAACGCCTCGATCATCGTCTTCACCACCTCATGGATGGTGTCCAGAACGAAGGTGGTCGTGTCGTATGTGACCTTCCACTCCAGGTCCTTCGGAAAGTCCTTGGCGATATCACGCACCACCTGCTTCACGGCGTCGAGTGTAGACACGGCGTTGGCGCCTGGTGCCTGATAGATGGCGATCAGTGCCGCCGGTGTGCCATTGAGGCGGGTATCCCGGTCCAGCGTCTGCGCGCCCAGTTCCACCCGCGCCACGTCGCCGATGCGAAGCACCGACCCGTCGGAATTGGTGCGAAGGATGATGCGTTCGAATTCCTCGGGCGTCGTCAGGCGCCCCTTCATCTGCACGTTCAACTGCAATTGCTGGTCGTTGCTGATCGGCCGTGCGCCGATGCGGCCAGCCGCAGCCTGCGTGTTTTGCGCTTTGATTGCGTTGATCACGTCAGCCGCCGTCAGATCCAGGCCGGTCATGCGGTCGGTCTTCATCCAGATCCGCATGGCGTAGTCCTGGCCGCCAAGCTGCTTGGCATCACCCACACCGCGAGTCGCCTTAATCTCGTCAAGCAGGTTGATGGTGACGTAGTTGGAAATGTAGAGAGCGTCGTAGGTCTTGTTCGGCGAGTAGATCGAAATAACGCCGAGCAGCGCGGATGACTGCTTTTTGACCGTCACACCCTGCTGGCGCACCTCGGACGGCAGCTTCGATAGTGCCACCTGAACGCGGTTGTTGGCGTTGACGGTGTTGATGTCCGGGTTCGTGCCGAGTTCGAACGACAGCGTCAGGGTATAGCTGCCATCATCGCCGCTGATGCTCTTCATATACAGAAGATTGTCGACGCCGACCATCTGCGCCTCGATCGGCTGCGCAACGGTGGCTTCGACGACGCCGGCCGAGGCGCCCGGATAGTATGTCGTCACCGACACCTGCGGCGGCACAATGTCCGGATACTGCGCCAGTGGAATGACCTTGAGCGAAATCAGCCCGGCAATGGTCATCAGCACGGAGATGACGATCGCCAGCCTGGGGCGATCGACGAAGATGGCCGAGATCATCGCTAGTTGCTCTGCACGCCAATACTAGCGGGCGACGGCTGCACCGGCGCGTCAGGACGCAACGCCTGCAGTCCCTCAACGATGACCAGATCGCCGGGCTTCAGGCCGTCCATCACCGCAACATTCGCACCGACGTTGGCGCCGAGCTTGATGCGCCGGACGACGGCTTTGCCGTTGTCGGCAACCATGACGTAGATGCCGCCCTGGTCACTCAACAGTGCCGACTGCGGGATGACAATCTGCTCCTCGGGCTTGTCGCCCTGGACCTGGACATTGACGAACTGGCCATCCACCAGCGTGCCGTTTGGATTTGGCACGGTCGCCCGCACCAGAACCGTATCGGTCGTGCGATCAACCTTAACGTCGATAAAGTTGATCTTGCCGTCCAATGGATACTGCGAGCCATCCGAGAAACGAATCTTTACCACCATCGCTGCAGCGTCGACCTTGGCCTCCGCCTTCTGCAGGTCCAGGAATTCGCGCTGGCTGACCGGGAAAACGGTGTAAATCGGATCCTCACTCAGGATCACTGTCAGCACACCTGAATCAGGCCCCACGACATTGCCTTTGGTGACCGCGCTGCGGCCGATCCGCCCGTCAATCGGAGCAACAATGTCCGTATAGGACAGGTTGATAGTGGCGGTCCGCAGATCCGCCTCTGCCCGGATGACGGACCCCTGTGCATTCTGTTCCGCCGCCACACGCTCGTCGCGGTTGGCCACCGACATCGCGCTGGTCTTGACCAGTTCGTCCGCGCGCTGGCGTTGAAGCGACGCATTGGCAAACGTCGCCTGTGCCTGCAGCAGCGCGCCGCGTGCCTGCAGGACGGCGGCTTCAAACGGGCCTTTCTCGATGCGGTAGAGCGGCGCACCGGCCTTGACGGTTTCGCCTTCCTTGAACAGCACTTCCTCCAGGAAGCCGGTAACGCGGGCACGGACATCCACCCGTTCCGTTGCTTCAATGCGCCCCGCGTAGTCCGTAGCTCGGGTCACCGGTCGCAGCGCGGCCGTGACGACGCCAACCGGGATTGGCTTCGGCGGCGCCGTCTGCGCCTGCGCAACGCTCTGGCTGAGTAGCAGGAATGCGGCAAGAACCATCAGAGGACGCATGACAGGCTGATCCAATCGTGATCGCAGAGACGCAACGGCCAACGTCGTAGACGCTTCCAGCACAATTCCAAAGCCGTTTGTAGCGCTACCAACGGGTAGCGCGCGTCCGCTGACTTAGCCCAGGCGGCCGTCCCGTAACGTCACAACGCGATCCATACGCGCGGCTAGGTCGGGATTATGGGTGGCAATCAGTGCCGCAAGCCCATGTGCCCGCACCACCGCCAGCAGTTCCGAAAACACCCTTTCCGCCGTGCCAACATCCAGGTTTCCTGTTGGCTCGTCGGCCAGCAGCACCTTCGGTGCGTTAGCCAATGCCCGGGCTATGGCAACCCGCTGCTGCTCGCCACCCGACAGTTTCCCGGGCAGATGACCGAGGCGCGCAGCAAGACCAAAACTCTCCAATAGCGCCGTGCCTCGCTGTTCAGCAGTCCGCCGCGGCTTACCGGCGATCATCTGCGGCAACACGACGTTCTCCAGCGCCGAGAACTCTGGCAGCAGGTGGTGGAACTGGTAGACAAACCCGATCGTGTCGCGACGGATCGCCGTACGCGCCTTGTCGGATAGAGCGCCGGCTTCATTCCCCTCAACAATGACTGAACCGCCATCCGGCCGGTCGAGCAGACCGGCAACATGCAGCAACGTCGACTTGCCGGCGCCCGATGGCGCCACCAGGGCGACGATCTCACCAGCGCGCAACGTGAGGTCGGCGCCGCGTAGCACCGGCAGTTCGCCGGCGTCCCCGCGATAGGTACGACGGACGTTGCGAAGGAGCAGCGGGTCACTCATGCCGCAGCGCCTCCACCGGGTCAGTGCGGGCGGCGCGCCAGCTTGGGTACAATGTTGCCAGCAGGGACAGCGCCAGTCCCAGCACGACGACGCGTACGACATCACCCCAGTCGATGGTATTCGGTAGCTTCGACAGCAGAAAAACCGATGCGTCGAATACCCGCCCGCCCGTGATGTTCTCGACGAATTCCTGCACGGCGTGGATGTTCCAGCAGAACGCGATACCGATGAGTGTCCCGGCCAGCGTGCCGGTTACGCCAACAAAGGCGCCGCACATCAGGAATATGCGCATGATGGCACCGTTGCTCGCACCCATCGTACGCAGCACGGCGATGTCTCCACGCTTGTCCTTCACCAGCATGATCAGGGAGGACACGACATTGAACGCTGCCACGAGCACGATCATGCCCAGGACGATGAACATCGTGTCCTTCTGCACCTGTAGCACACCGACGATGGTGTCATTGGCATGGCGCCAGTCGCGGGCATAGACCGGCTTGCCCTGCAGCAGTGCGCGCAGCGGTCGCTCCACAGACGAAACATTCTCGGCGTCGGCCAGTCGAATCTCGATGCCGGTCACGGCGTCCGGCTTCTGGAAGAACACCTGTGCCGCCGGCAGGGGCAGGAACACCACATTGCTGTTGTAGTCAGCCAGGCCGGAATCGAAGACGGCCACAACTTTGTAAGCCCGCACACGGGGAATCGTGCCGAATGCCGTCGCCGCACCATCCGGTGAGATGATCGTCAGCGAGTCTCCGGGCTTCAGTCGATATGTGCGGGCAAGGCTGACGCCAATGACAATCGCATCGTCGCCTGTGAACGCCGCCAGATCGCCCGCCACGATGTGGTCGCTGATCGGCCGCAGCATGCGCAAATCATTCAGAGCAATGCCCCGCACCAATCCGCCGCGGGCGCCGCCGCCCTCGGTGCTGAGCAGCGCCTGGCCGTCCAGCACCGGAATGGCCGACGTGACGCCGGGGATCGCCTTGACCTGGTCCACCAGCGGCCCGAACTGGGTGATCTTCTGACCGGCATAGGCCTCGATCGTGACATGACCGTTGACGCCCAGAACACGCGCGACGAGCTCGACCTGAAAGCCGCTCATGACCGATGTGACGACGATCAGCGTGGCGACGCCCAGCGCAATCCCGATAAGCGAAAAAATGGCGATGATGGAGACAAAGCGCTCCCCTTTGCGCGCGCGCAGGTAGCGCCCCGCAACCATCCGCTCAAACGGACCGAACACTCAGCCGATCCGCGCCAGCGCTTCCTCGGGAGTCACCTCGGACCGCTCGCCTGTCGCACGGCGCTTCAGTTCCACCTTCCCGGCCGCCGCGCCGCGTGGGCCGACGATGACCTGCCAGGGATGGCCCATCAGGTCCGCATCGGCAAACTTTGCCCCGGCGCGATCGGAGCGATCGTCGTAGACGGCATTACCATTCAGCGCGGCGTATAGCGTCTCACATAGCCCGTCACAGGTGGCGTCGCCGATCTTCAGGTTGATGATCGCCGCTTTGTACGGGGCAATGCTATCCGGCCAGATGATGCCCGCATCGTCGTGGCCAGCCTCGATCACGGCGCCAACCAGGCGGGACACGCCGATCCCGTAGCTACCCATTTCCGGATGCACCAGCTTGCCGTCCGGTCCTGTTACCGTCGTGTTCATTGCCTTCGTGTATCTGGTGCCGAAATAGAAGATGTGGCCGACCTCGATGCCGCGCCCTTCACGGCGCCGCGTCGGCGCCACCTGCTCCCATCGGGCCGCGTCGTGCTTCTCATCCGTTGCCGCGTAGTGTGTCGTCATCTGCTTGAAGAAGCGGTCGAGATCCTCCGGCTTCTCATGGCTGGAGCCGCCGGCGCCGGAGAGGTAGTCCATCTCCTCGAACGCGGCGTCGAAGTAGACCTGGCTCTCACCGGTTGGGGCGAGGATGATGAACTCATGGCTCAGATCGCCGCCGATCGGGCCAGTGTCCGCCTCCATCGGGATCGCCTTCAGCCCCATTCGCTGGAATGTGCGCATATAAGCCAGCATCATCTTTCGGTAGCTGAGAACGGCGCCGGCCTGGTCGAGGTCGAAGGAATACCCATCCTTCATCAGGAACTCGCGCCCACGCATCACGCCGAACCGGGGCCGCACTTCGTCACGGAACTTCCACTGGATGTGGTAGAGGATCTGCGGCAACTCCCGGTAGCTCTTCACCGCCTGCCGGAACAGGTCAGTGACCATCTCCTCGTTCGTCGGTCCATACAGCATGTCGCGGTCGTGGCGGTCCCGGATGCGCAACATCTCCTTGCCGTAGTCGTCATAGCGTCCGCTTTCGCGCCACAGCTCCGCCGGCTGGATCGTCGGCATCAGGATCTCCTGCGCGCCAGCGATATCCTGCTCCTCACGCACAATGCGCTCGATGTTGCGCAGCACGCGCAGCCCCAGCGGCAACCAGGCGTAGATGCCGGCGGATGTTTGCCGAACGAGCCCGGCCCGAAGCATCAACCGGTGCGAGGCAATCTGAGCCTCACTCGGTGTCTCTTTCAGGGTGGGCACAAAGCCGTGGGACAGGCGCATCGTGTTACTGTTCCGTTCAAGCGTAGGAGCCGGTGTTCGTATCGCGTTTGCCCGATAATCGCTACGGGGTTGATGATCGAGCCGGTTGCTTGGGACGGCCGGGGCAGCGTATGTGACCCCAGAAAATTGTGCAGTGCACAAATCAATCCGGTTTTGTCAGTTGATTATACGTTTTTTGCACTGCACAATGCTTCACCGCAATAAAATCGGCGTGACCAGGCCGAAACCTTACAAAAACCCGTGACAGCCGTCGGGAACTTGGTTAACAGGGCTGCGGGCCAGTTACCGGCGGGTAGGTGGGCCAGGTTTGGGGAGGAAACGCCAACCGCCCGGCAGTCGAGGAGATACTCCTCACTGTCCGAGGCGGGGCAGTAAAACGGCCAAGATCTACAGTCTCAGTCTTGCTGGATTGCCAGCCACCCGTGCCGGAAACTGAGATAGTCGCTTTTCACTACCGCAAATACACCGAGCCAGATAATGGCCGTAACGATTGTGGTAACGATAACCTTCCGTACCAGTCTCGGGTTTTCCGGCGCACCGCGCCAGCCACTGACATTATCCGGGTCCTGAACCGGATGCGTGCCAAGCGGCAGGACGGCAAATAATGCCGTCCACCAGATGATCACAAACAGGACGACGCCCGTAAACCAGTTCATCGCGCGATCACACCCGAATCACATGAACATCGACCATCGGCCGCTTGCCGATCCGCCGGCCGAGGGCTCGACGAAGCGCGGTCTTTGCCGCCTCAACCAGCGCAGCGTCATCGCGCCGCAGACCTGAAGGCAGATCCTCAACAAGGTCGTGCAACTCATCCGCCACGCGATCCGCTTCGGCATCATCGACGTCCAGTAGACCAGGTGCGCTGATTTTTGGCCGGCCTAGTACGGCGCCGTTGCGGTCAATGGCAAGACTGGCGACGATCATGCCGTTGAACAGCATGCGCCGGCGCGCGGCCATCACGCCGCCGTTCATCGGTACGATACGGTTGCCATCCAGCACCATGCGGCCGACCGGCGCGCTGTCGACGATGCCCGGGTTGTTCGGCGCAAGGCTGATGATGTCGCCATCCTCCAGCAGGAAGGCCGTTGCGCCGGCCTCCTGTGCCAGTTCCGCATGAGCGGACATGTGCCGCCACTCACCATGCACCGGTATGGCGAAGCGCGGCTTCACCAGACCATACAGCTTGCGCAGTTCATCGCGCGCGGGATGACCGGAAACATGGATCATGTGGTCGCGGTCCGTCATCAGCCGGACGCCACGACGGACCAGAGCGTCCTGCACCTGGCCGATCGCCCGTTCATTGCCGGGAATGACGCGCGAGGAGAAGATCACCGTATCCCCCTCGCCTAACGAAACGCGAGGGTGGTTGTCCTGGGCAATGCGCGCGAGGGCACTGCGGGGCTCACCCTGGCTGCCGGTGACCAGAATGACCAGATTTTCGTCCGGCACATCGTCGATATCGTCCTCGCCGAGGAATGGCGGCAGCCCCTTCAGATAGCCGCATTCCCGGGCAGCGGCATCCATATTGCGGAGCGACCTGCCCACCAGCGCGACGCTACGGCCGGCATCGTGCGCCGCCAGCGCTATCGACTCCATCCGGGCCACATTGCTGGCGAAGCAGGTGACGGCAACACGCCCGCTGAGGCCACGGATCAGGGCCGCCAGCACGCGGCGCACATCGCGTTCGCTTCCCGAATGCCCCTCCACCATCGCGTTCGTCGAATCGCACACCAGCGCCAGAACACCCTTGGCGCCAAGCTCTGCCAGCGCCGCCTCGTCGGTGGGCGGTCCGACCAGGGGGTGCGGATCCAGCTTCCAGTCGCCGGTATGCAGGATGGTGCCAAGTGGCGTGTCGATCACCAGTGCCTGTGCCTCCGGGATCGAGTGCGCCATGCGGATGAACCGCAGCCGGAAGGGTGCCAGATCGATCGTCCCGCCAGGCGGTATGACGTTCACACGAACCTTGTTGACCAGCCCGACCTCGCCGAGCTTGCGGCGTAGCACAGCGGCTGCGAATGGCGTCGCGTAAACCGGACACTGCAGTTGGGGCCAGAGCCAAGCAACGGCGCCGATATGGTCCTCGTGCGCATGGGTAATCACGAGGCCCACCAACGAATCGCGTCGATCAGCAATGAAGCCCGGATCCGGCATCATCACCTCCACTTCGGGGTGCTCGCTACCGCCAAACCCGATGCCGCAATCGACCGCCAGCCAGCGCGCGCGTCCCGCCTCCCCCAGGCGGTACAGGTTGAGGTTCATGCCTATCTCGCCCGTCCCGCCCAGTGGCAGGAAGGCAAGGCCGCCATCATCAGCGTCCATAAGTTTGTTGTCGTTCCGTTCGTTAGTCGTGTTCGATCAGGCGCGTTCTCTCGCGGCTTAATGTGGGGGCGGGGTTCCGCTCCGCCAACAGCCGCAATCCGTCAAGCGTCAGGTCCGGCTCGATGTGTTCGATCATTACCGTGCCTTCGGCAAACAGCGGCGCCAGCCCGCCGGTAGCCACGACGCGCATCGGTCCGCCGAACTCGGTCTTGATGCGGTTCAGCAGGCCTTCGATCAGGCCGATATAGCCCCAGTACATACCGGACTGCATCGCCGGTACGGTCGACCGGCCGATCACCGCCTGCGGCCGGCCGATGCCGATGCGCGGCAGGCGGGCCGCCGCCTGGTGCAGGGCTTCCAGGGACAAGTTGATGCCCGGACAGATGACGCCGCCGAGATAGGCACCACTCTGATCGACGACATCGAACGTGGTCGCCGTGCCGAAATCGACAACAATCAGCGGCCCGCCGAACTGTCGATGGCCGGCCAGCGCATTCAGCAGACGGTCGGCGCCAACCTCATTCGGGTTGTCCACCCGGATCTCGAAGCCCCAGTCCAGCGCAGCCCGCGCGATCAGCGGTTCAACCGCGAACCAGTCGCGGCAAAGCCGCCGCAGGTGGTAGAGCGCCGCCGGCACCACCGTCCCGATCACCGCCGCGGTCACCTGCTCGCGCTTCAGGCCCGAGAGTGTCAGCAACGAGTTCAGCCACACCGCATACTCGTCCGAGGTCCGCTGCGCGTCCGTGCGGATGCGCCACGAACCGCGCCAGCCTGCGTCATCGTGGACGGCAAAAACGATATTGGTGTTGCCCGCGTCAACGACCAGAAGCATGGCTCGACCTCCGACGGATGCAGCACCTGTCGGGCATGACGTGGACTTGACAGGCGCGCATACGACCTTTGACACGAACGCACGAGAACCGGCACGGGCCGGAGCGGCGCCACTTGATCTCCGGGGCCCATGCGAGTCAACCGCCGCTGCATTGCGGGCTGCGCGCGATCCATCAGCTTGCCAAGGAACGATTGAAACGGCAGGTTCGCAAAAAAGTGAGACGCTATGCGGATCGTATGTTTGCGCGGCTGCGCCGCGCTGGTCTCCTTGGCTCTGGTCGCCCAGCCGGCGCTCGCGCAGCCGTCCTCGCCCCCCCCGGGCGCTGCGTCGTCAGGTCAGGCCGCCGCCTACAGCGCGGAGCAGCTCGATGCGCTGCTGGCGCCGATCGCGCTTTATCCGGACGATCTGCTGGCGCAGGTACTGATGGCGTCAACCTATCCGCTGCAGATCGTTGAAGCGTCGCGCTGGCTGGCCGAGGGCAACAACAAGTCGCTGAGCGGCGATGCCCTGGCCAAGGCGTTGGGACCGAAGCCCTGGGATCCCAGTGTCAAATCGATCGTCCCATTCCCGCAGGTGTTGGAGATGATGAACCAGCACCTGGACTGGACGCAGCAGCTTGGCTACGCCGCCGCAACCCAACAGAACGACGTGATGGGCTCAATCCAGCGCCTGCGCGCACAGGCGCAACAGGCCGGCACCTTGAAGACAACGGAGCAACAGGTCGTCAGGACAACCACGCCGCCCGCGTCCGGCGGCGGCGCGCCACAGCCGGTCATCGTGATCGAGCCAGCCAATCCGCAGGTGGTCTACGTGCCAGTCTACAACCCGACACAGGTTTTTGGCACCTGGCCTTACGCGACGCCGCCTGTCTATCTGCCGCCACCGCCTGGCTACGCAATCGGCTCCGCCTTGGTGACGGGCATGGCGTTCGCTGCCGGCGTCGCCGTCGTCGGCTCCCTCTGGGGCTGGGCTCGGCCGAATTGGGGCTGGGGGTATGGTGGTGGCTGGGGCGGCAGCATCAATGTCAACACGAACCGCTATAACAACATTACTGTCAACAACGTGAGCCGTGGCACGATCAACAATGGCCGCTGGCTGGCACCGCCAAGTGCGCCTGGCCGGCTGCCTGGCCGTCCTCCATCGTCGGGCCCCGTTGGCGCACCGCGTCCAGGTGGCGGCTTCCCGCCGAACGCGGTTGGCCGTCCGAGCGTCAGCGTGCCGGGCGGTGCGGTGAATCGGCCGAACATTGGCCAGCGGCCGGGTGGTGGACCAGGGGCCGCAACGGGTGGCGCAGGCCGACCCGCCGACCGGCCACCGGTCGGTCAGCGACCCGGCGCTCCGGGGGATCGGCCTGGCATTGGCAACCGGCCTCCTGCAGGACAAGGACCAGGCGCAGGTAATCGGCCGGAATTTGGGCAAGGAGCCGGCGCCGGCGGACGACCCGGCGGCATCAACCGCCCCGATTTCGGCGGTGCACCCGGCGCCGGCAACCGACCAAATGTCGGGCAGCCGCCGTCCTTCAATCGTCCCGCCACGCGGCCGGCCGGTGGCGGCGCCTTCGCCGGAATGAATGACGGCGCCCGCGCCGGCCAGTTCCAGGCGCGCGGGGCCCAAAGCCGCAATATGGCAGCCCGGCCGGCCGGTGGTGGCGGCGGCCCGCGCATGGGTGGTGGTGGCGGACCCCGCGCCGGCGGCGGAGGGCGGCACCGGTGATGGGAGGATCAGCCATGAGCCGCCAATTGCTGGCCGCGCCCCTCGCCCTGGCACTGGCCATTGTGCCCGCGGCCCGTTTCCCATCTTCGCCAGCTCATGCGGCAGCGGCGGCGGCAGAATCGGCAGCGACGTTTGCGAGCCCAGAGGCGGCTGTTGCCGCCTTCATCGAGGCCCTCAAACAGGACAATACCGACAGGCTCCGGCAGATACTGGGACCGGGGAGCGACCCCCTCATCACCTCCGGCGACCCGGTCGCGGACCACGAACAGCGGGTCCGCTTCCTCGCCTCGTACGACCAGAAGCACGGGCTTTCAGCGGACGGTGCGGACCGGATGACGCTGATTGTCGGCGACAACGACTACCCGCTGCCGATCCCGATCGTGCAAGTCAGCGGGCGGTGGCACTTCGACAGTGCGACCGGCGCGCAGGAACTCGTCGACCGGCGCATTGGACGAAATGAGATCGCGGCCATTCGCGTGGCGCTCGCATATCACGACGCGCAGAAGCTGTATTTCGATATGACAAAGCAGGCTGGTGCGGGGGAGTATGCCCAGCGTATCGCCAGCTCCCCCGGACGGCATGACGGGCTGTACTGGCCCGCCGCGGACAGCGAGGCACAGAGCCCACTGGCGCCGCTGGTCGATCAGGCGCGGGAGGAGGGCTACCCGGACGAGCGCGTCAACGGAAAGCCAATCCCGTATCAGGGATACTATTTCCGCATCCTGAAAAGTCAGGGTTGGGCTGCGCCGGGCGGTAAACAGAACTATGTTGCGAACGGCCGCATGACGAAGGGCTTTGCCCTGGTGGCCTGGCCGGCGCGCTACGGCGCCTCGGGCGTCATGACGTTCATCGTCAATGCCGATGGAGTGGTGTTTCAAAAGGACCTGGGACCACGCACCGACAAACTTGTCGCTGAGATGCAGGAGTACAATCCGGACCTGACCTGGACACGAGTCGACGTTACGCCATAGCCGCGGCGGCTCATGGCACCGACGGCGCCTGCCGGGCCACGACGCCCGGCGCGGCGGCCGCCGGCGCGCGATGTGGTACTCCGGCGGCGTCCCACATCAGCCTCGGATCGAACGCTTCGGCTGATAACATTGTCAGGATAACGACGGCGCAGAATGCCAGAGCGCCAAGCCCCGGGTCGATCGTCACCAACCCGCCGAACTGGACCAGCGCGCCTAGCAGCGACTCCATAAAGATGTCGACCATCGACCACCGGCCGATCCAGGCGACGACAAAGTAGATGGAGGTCCGCTGCCGGAGTCCCAGCAGGTTGGACCGTTGCGGAGACGAAGCTAAGGCTGCCAACAGCAACATGACCAGCCCTGCCAGTTTCAAGACCGGCACCAACACGCTGGCCGTCAGCACCAGGATTGCCAGCGGATATAATTGCGCTGCGATAAGTTCCTCAACGCCGCCGATGATCGTGCTTGGTTCGCCGGCGCCCAGTTGCACGACCGTCAGCACCGGGAAGTAGTTGGCCGGGATGTAGAAAATTGCCCCGGCAATCAGAAACGCCCAGGTCCGCGCGATGCTTGCCGGCTTTCTGGCGTGCAGCGCCGATCCGCATCGCGGACACTGCGCGTGATCGTGCCAACGGCGGTGCTGGGGCACGCTGACCAGTCCGCACGCTTCGCAGCCAATGGCACGGTGCAGCTCGGCCCGCGCCAGCGCCGGATTCGGCATGGGTGCATGAGTCAGGCCTTTGCGCTCGATCTCATCCCATACGGCGTCCGGATCCAACGCCGTATCAGCCCACAACATCACGACCGTCAGCAGCCCCAGCGCGTACACAGCTGGACCGACCTCGATGTGCACGAGATCACCCAACTTGGTGTACGCGACGAACACGCCCAGCAGCAGCACGTCGAGCATCGCCCAAATAGTCATCTTCCGGGCGAACAGATACGCCTTGCCGATGAGCGGCAGCGGCCGTGCCATCTGCAGCCCAACCAGGACGTACACCATGGCCAGCAACTTGCTGAGTGGTGCGAAGGCGGTGGTGAAGCCGACGACCAAGCCGACAGGCCAGAGTCCGCGTTTGATCAGTTCAAGTGGTCCGTCCAGCAGATCCGACTCGTGCACGATGCCCGATGACGACACGCGCATCAGCATGGCGGTCCACAGGACCACGAACAGTACCAGCGCGCCGATCGTCAGCGCCAGGGTGTGGGACAGCGGATGCGCCCTGGTCCGCCGCAGCACTGTGCCGCACCTTGAACAGCCGGCGTGCATGTCCGCGCCAAGCGCAGGCACCTCCTGGAACAGGCCGCAGCCTGGACATTCGCGCAGTTGGGCTGTCGTGACCGATGCACTCAACGTGGCCACGGCGCTCTCTATGGACGCAGCATGACCGCGAGACCGTCGGCAAGCTCCGCAACCGCCGCACTGATGGCGGCGACCTCACTTGCAGTGGTCAGATCGGCAACCGGCTTGCGGATATTGAACGTGCGCGCGACAGGCTGTGGCTTCTTGGTGAACTTGATGGCGGCCTGTGCGAGCAGGAGCAGGTCGCCGTCCGCATTCACGTCCATACGCTGGATATTCACCTCGACGATCGCATCCGCCGACATCGAGATTGCGCTGCGGTCGCTGTAGACGTTGCTGTTGGGCAACCGCTGCGCCAGTTCCACCGTCAGCACCCGGCCGATCATGCCGCCCAGCGGTTCACCCCAGGTGTCGTTCGCCAGGATCGCCAGGCGGTAGCCTTCGGACGACCGGACGATGTTCGGCCTGTCCAGATAGCCGGCGAGGCCGACATCACGCATCTCAATAATCTTCGGGGTACCCAGGACCGTCGGTCCATCCTGCACCGCAATGGTGTAGACGGCCGGGTTTGGCGACGAGCACGCCACCAGGGCTGCAAGCACGGCCGTACCTGCCAGGAGTCGGAGCAGTCTCATTCAGTCCCCTTGTTGGTACGACCGCGGATCAGCGCCTCCGGATGACGCTGCAGCAGGTCGGACAATACGCGAATGGAACGCACGGCATCCGTCAACTGCGGCAACAGCATGTCGATCTCCCGCAGGAATTTGGAATTGTCGCCATACCCTTCGGTGACCGACCCAAGCATCCGGTTGGCTTTTACCAGCGTCTCCTGCAGCTGTTTCGTCACTTCTGGAAGATTCTTGAGCGCCGGCGTCAAATTGGAATCGAGCCTGCGCGTGAGTTCCTGCACCGATGTCAGCGTGGCGTCGAGCGACGTCAGTGCTTTGGTGATCTGTGGCCCATTGACGATCTTGTTCAGCCCGACCGTCAGACCTGCCACGCTGTCGCTGATCTTTGCGAAATCGATCTGGTTGAACTTATTGAGCAGATCAGTGGCTGATTGCTCAATGGTGTCGAACCCGCCGGCCCGCCTGGTCGGCATGATATACAGATCACCCTCTTTGCGCAGAGTTTCCGGCGGCGCATCGGGATAGAAATCCAAGGCAACGAGCTTTTGTCCTGTCAGCAGATTCGAAGCCTGAAGCGTTGCGCGCAGCCCGCGCTTGACCATCTGCTCCGCGATTGTGCCGCGCGGCAGCTTTTCCGCAGCCGCAACGTCGGCAATGCGGCCGGGCTCGATCCGATATTCCACCGGTGCGACGATTTCGTCGGTCTCCGCGCGGTACTTGAGTCCGACGCTGGTCACCTGGCCGATCTTCAGGCCGTGCAGAGTGACGGGCGCGCCAACCGAGAGCCCGCCGACCGATCCCGGAAACGTGGATTTGAGGTAGATGATATGGCCGAACCCCATCGCATCGGCCTCTTCGCGGCTCGCATACAGGGCGAACACTGTATCCGTACGGGCAACCGGCTCTGACTTCGCGGCCGGCGGGGTATCGAATGCAATGCCGCCGAGCAGTACGGCCTTAAGCGATTCGACCTGCACCGACACCCCGCTTGCGCCAAGGTTGATCGACAGGCCCGACGCATTCCAGAAATGCGTGTCATCCCGGATATAGCTATCGAACGGCTTCCGCACGAACGCGTGGATCGTGACGTTTTCAGCCATGTCGCCGATATCGTAGCCCAGGACCGTTCCGACATCGACGTCACGGAAGAAGATCGGTGAGCCCGGGCTGACGGCGCCGATTCGATTGGCACGCAGCAGGAAGGTCCGGCCGGGTTCATTCGTCACCAGCACCGGCGGATCTTCGCGGCCGACAAACTCACGCTTCGGCTCGCCCGGCTCCGTCGATGGCAACATCTGGATGTATGGTCCGGACAGCAAGGTATCGAGGCCGCTGATCCGGCCGGCAAATAGGCCGGGTCGCACAACCCAGAACACCGTCTTGTCGGTCAGCAGGGGATCGGCCTGCCGCTTCGTCTCTATGGTAACATTGACTTTCGACAAGTCGGGAGCAACGGTGATGTTTGACACGGTCCCCATGTCAACATCCTTAAACTTCAGGTGCGACTGGCCGGCCTGCAGCCCCTCGGCACTTTGAAATGATATTGTAATGGTCGGCCCACGCTTGGCGTAGGTCGACCACGCCAGCCATGCCGCGATGATGGCCGACACGATCGGCACAAACCAGACCAGCGGTATCCGCCGGCGGCGGCGCACACTGGCCGAGGCGACCTCTTCGGCAACCGGGCGATCGTTCACGACTGCCTCGTCCGGCAGATCGGGAGTGGGATGGACGCGCGTCTCATGCTGTTCACGGATGATCCGGCCGGCGTGCACAATCGGTTGATAGCGCCGTATGCCATACGCACTCCGAATTATCCACGGTTCGAAGAGAGTTTGAAGCCCGACTCGGCCGCCGGCTATGCGATTCGTGCAGACAGTTGCACGTTGTATCCGTCGGCGACACAGTCGCGGCGCCAGACTCGCCGATCTACCAGCTTCCTTGGGAGACGTTCATGTCCGTCCGTCTTGTTGTTACGATATCCGCTAACCCCGGCCGAGGTGCCGAACTTGCCGCGGTCTTCCGCGCGCGGTGTGCGGAGGTGATGAAGGAACCCGGCTGCCTGCAGTTCGAGGTGTTCCAGAGCCAGCTCGACCCCGACAAACTCGTTCTGCTCGAACTTTGGTCGGACGCTGATGCGCTGGCGGAGCACGCCAAGGTCAATACCACTCGGCCGCCCCTGCCTCCGGGCCTGCGCGCTGACGGCGGTCAGCGGGAGGATTATGAGTACAACCGGACGCGGTGAACGGAGTCGCGTTGCAGGCTCAGTGACCACGCCGAGGACGTCGGGTATCGCTTTCGATGCCGGCGTCCTCATGGTGTCGCACCACCGGCGTGCGCCACGCCGCTTCGGCAAGCGGCCGCCGGAGTACCTTCGACAGCACGCATGGCGCGCCCTATATGTGCGGGATGGTCAGCTTCTCCGTCCTTGATCTTGCACCGGTTCCCGAGGGCAGCACGCCCGGGCAGGCGCTGCAGAACTCCGCCGACCTTGCGGCGCACACCGAAGCCTTGGGCTTCCACCGCTACTGGATGGCCGAGCACCACAACATGCCCGGCATCGCCAGCGCGGCAACCGCGGTGGCTTTGGCGCATGTGGCGCGCAGCACCAGCACGATCCGCATCGGTGCCGGCGGCGTCATGCTGCCGAACCACGCTCCGCTGCTGATTGCCGAACAGTTCGGCACCCTGGCCGCGCTGCATCCGAATCGCATCGATCTCGGTCTCGGCCGGGCACCCGGTTCGGATCAGATCGCGGCTCGGGCGATGCGGCGCAACCTGAGTGGCGGTGAAGATTTCCCGCAGGACGTCATCGAGCTGATGTCCTACTTCCAGGAACCGGCTGCCGGCCAACGGCTACAGGCCGTTCCCGGTGGCGGCCTCGACGTCGAGTTCTGGATCCTCGGCTCCAGCACCTATGGCGCCCAATTGGCCGCCGCCCTGGGTCTGCCATTCGCCTTTGCCTCGCATTTCGCCCCGGCAATGATGGACGACGCGCTGGCAATCTACCGCGAGCGGTTCCGCCCGTCCGACCGCCTCGCCAAGCCGCACGTCATGCTGGGCCTCAACATCTTCGCCGCGGACACGGATGCGGAGGCACGCTTCCTGTTCTCTTCATTGCAGCAGTCGTTCCTGAACCTGCGCCGCGGGCGGCCCGGCAAGCTTCCGCGGCCGGTCGAGGACATGGACAGCCGGCTCGATCCAATGGGCCGTGCGATGCTGGCCGACTCGCTGGCGCATGCCTGTGTGGGGTCGCCGGATACGGTCCGGGCCAAGCTGCAGATATTTCTGCAGCGCACCGGCGCCGATGAGATCATGGCCACGGCGAACATCCACGACCATGCGGCGCGCAAGCGCTCGTTCGAATTATTCGCCGAGATCGGCCGCCCGATGGGTGCGCTCAAGCCAGCAACAGCGGCAGGTAACGCGTCAGGAGGCCATCCGCATCCCGCAGTTCATGCGTAATAGTGAAATGATTCGCGTCCGGGACAGGCACCAGCGGTCCCGGCATATGGGCATCTGCCCTGATACCGTGAAGGTGCCGGCTATCTGCAACCAGTGGCGGTAGCTCCGCGGTGCCATAGGCAAGCATCAGTGGCTTGTTCACTGGTGGCAGGCGCATCGGTGACAGCGTTGCGACCTCCTCCTCCGTCAGCCGCAGCTTTTCGTTCAGGTAGGTGTCGCGGATCGGCCCCAGTTCGAACACGCCGGAGATCGACAGGCCGGCCTTGACCAGCGGATGATCCAGGCACATCGCGGTCAGGTGGCCACCGGCGGACCAACCGGACAGGACGACCGGCCCATTGATGCCATGTGCCGGGCCATGCTGCGCCAGCCAGTCCAGTGCCAGGCGAATCTCGGCTACGATCTCAGTCAACGATGCGTCGGGTGCCAAAGTGTAGCCAGGTAGGGCCGCTGACCACCCGCGCGCATGCGGCCCACCGATCAGGCTGGCAAACTGCTCCTTCGAATTCCGCTGCCAGTAGCCGCCGTGGATGAACACCAGGCAGGGCGCATCCGGGTCGGAGACCGGATAGAGGTCCCAAAGGTTGCGGTCGCGCTTGCCGTATCGCAGGTCCAGATGCATCCCATTCGTGGTGCGGAAGACCGAAGACGCCACCTCCCGTGCTGCATTCAGCACCGCGCTGTCAGCAACGGCCTCTGTATTGTTGTAGGCGGCGTCTCGCTCTGCGCGCGACAACGCCCCCCAGTTAGCCATGAAGCTCATGCGGTTACCCTGTTATACCAGTCCATTATCTGACGGCCCTGCCAGAACAGCGTGCCCGGACGGCTGGCCATATAGGCAAGCGCCCGCTCGAACCAGCCAATCCGGTGCGGCACGCCGCTGATATAGGGATGCACAGCCAGGCCCATCACCTTCGGCCCCTGCTCCGGTGCTTCCTCATACAGGCGCTCGAATTGCGCGATTGTGCGGTCGTATAGCTCTTCCGCCCGGTGGTGCTGGATCATCATCATCGGGATGTCGTTCAATTCGACGCTGTACGGCATCGTCAGCAATGGGCCATGCGCCGTCTCCATGGAGCACGGCAGGTCATCAACCACCCAGTCCGCACAGTAGCGGATGCCGGCTTCGGCCAGCAGGTCGGGCGTTTCGAGCGTCTGCGTCAGGCCTGGCGCCAGCCAGCCGACCGGCTCATGCCCGCCCGCTTGTCGCAGCGCGGCGATGGCATCACGGATCATGGCACGCTGATCCTCCACCAGATGCGTCGCCATCTGATGATAACCATGCACCATGAATTCCCACCCGGCCTCCCGGCAGGCCTCGGTCACGCGCGGATAGGCTGCGGGCACGGCGCCGTTGATCGCCAGCGTGGGCGCGATGCCATGCACATCCAACGCTGCCTTGATCCGCCAGAACCCGACGCGCATACCATATTCGTGCCACGCCCAGTTCGGCACGTCGGGAATAACCGCGGCGCCTTGCGGTGCGGTCAGCACCTGTCGCGGCATGGCGCGGTCGATGTCCCAACGCTCGATATTGACGACGAGGAACACCGCAATTCGGGCGCCACCGGGTAAGGTCAGGCGCGGCCGATCGATCGATGCCTGATAGGCCAGGCGTTGATAGGGCCTCTGCGGTGACGTCATGATGCGATGATGACTGCGACCGGCTGGCGGTTCAAGCCGCGGCACCGGCGCGTCGGTCTACGACTTGCTGGGGAGGTCAATGCCTGTCAGTGCCTGCCAGACCCGGATCACGAACGCATCGTCCTTCATGCCCTGGCCATTGGCCGCGGCGGCCAGGAACAACTGGTGCGCCGCGGCGGCCAGCGGCAACGGGAAGGTCATCGCTCGCGCCTGATCGAGGACGATGCCCAAGTCCTTGACGAAGATATTGACCGCCGACAGAGGCGTATCATCGCCTTGCAGGATGTGCGGCACACGATTCTGCCACATCCAGGAGCTTCCCGCGGAGTCCGAGATCACCTTATACAGCGTCTCCGGGTCGGCCCCGGACCGGATGCCAAGCGCCAGGGCCTCAGCCGCAGTGGCAATATGCACACCGGCCAGCAGTTGGTTCACCATTTTCACCGTGCTGCCAATGCCGGCTTCGCCGCCCAGGCGCCAAACTTTGGTCGAGATCGCCTCCAGCACCGGTCCGGCCTTGGCGAAGGCCGCATCGGACCCGGAGGCCATCACCGTCATCGTGCCTGCCCGGGCGCCGACCGCACCACCGGACACCGGCGCGTCGATCATCAGGAAGCCGGCCGCTTCAATCTTCTGTCCGAGTGCCTTGGCGGCCTCGGGCGCGATCGTTGCGCAACACAGCACCACCGCACCAGGTTGCAGGCGTCTCAGGCAGCCCGTGTCGCCAAACAACACCTGCTCCGTCTGAGCGGCATTGATGACGAACACCACCAGAGCTTCGGTATCGATCGGCAACTGGTCGGGCGCTTCGACGGTGTTACCTCCTTCAGCGCTGAACGCCGCGCGTCCCTCCGGACGCACCTCGCAGCCGGTGACCTCATGACCCTTCTTCAGTAGATTGAGGGCGGCGCCCATGCCCATGGTGCCGAGACCAATAACGCCAACCTTCATGCCCCGGAGCCTTCCTATTGCGATTGGATCAGGCCCCGAAGAGCCTCAACCTGCTTAATCGTCAAGCGTGCCTGGTCGGTGTCGTAGGCAACGAGGCCGGAATTCCGCCAGTTGTTCAGGATTGTAATGATGCTGCGCGTGGTAGCACCCAAAAGGTCGGCGAGGTCGCCTTGCCGTAAGCGGTGGCCCAGCCGGAGGCCGTCCGGCGTTTGCCGCCCCTCCCGCTCCGCCAGGTAAAGCACCTGGCGCGCAAGGCGGACCTCCAACGTCTCAAACGTTGCATCCTGCAGCAGTTCGAAGGTCCGGCGCAGGCGCCTTGCCATCAGCCGGCTCATGGCCTCTCCCAGCACGCCGCTCTGCTTCAGGGCAGCCTCGAAGGCGGTCGCGCGGATCTTGTACAGCCGGACACGTCCTTCGACGACGGCTGAGGCCGTGCGGGGCCCGCCGTCGATCACGCCGATCTCGCCGAAGATCTCGCCAGCGCGGAAAACCTCGACCATCAGCGCCTTGCTGTTGCGGTCCACGGCCCCAATGCGGACATGACCGTCACCGCCGGTTACAGCGTAAACGGAGTCGGGCGGCTCACCCTGGTGGAAAACCACCGCACCATCGCGTGGCTCAATGGGGATGCCGCCAGGCTCGAGCAATGCCCGGTGCTCCGGCGCCATGCCTTCAAACATCGCGATACCGGACAGCGGCACTTACAGGCTCCCCCTAGAATTGAACCAGCCATGACAGCTTCGTCGGCGGCAATCCTGACGGTCCGTAGACGAAAGGCAAGCCTCCCCGGCAGTTCGTTGCAGATTCAGATGAAATGCGGGCCAGCCCGGTGGCGGCCGCACCGGCCGCCGCATGCCTGTGGTCTGTGCGCGGCACCAAAATCGCTACGAAACGGGCTCGATCACTATCGTCCCATACGGAAGCGTTCGACCGCAGCGACCAGCGCCCGCCGGATGCCGGGTTCCAAAGCGGAGTGACCGGCATCCGGCACAACGGTCAAGCGGGCATTCCGCCAGGACGCTGCCAGTTCGAATGCCGTCGTGGCTGGGCAAATCATGTCATAACGTCCCTGCACGATCTCCGCCGGGATATGTGCGATCTGCCGCATGTGAGCCAGCAGCCCGTCGCGCGGCAGGAACAGACCATGCGCAAAATAAAACGCCTCGATCCGCGCCAGCCCCAGCGCCGTGCGATCCTGTGAGAAGCCCGACACGGTCTCCGGACTGGGCAGCAGCGTGCTGCAGGTGCCTTCAAAGATCGACCAGGACCGTGCGGCCGGCACGTGCACCAATGGGTCGGGATCGGTCAGCCGCCTCAGATACGCCGCCAGCAGATCGCCGCGCTCGCCCTCCGGCAGGAACCCGGCGAAGGCGGCATGCGCCTCCGGGAAGATCGCCTTGATGTCGTTCAGGAACCACTCCACCTCCGCCGGGCGGCCGAGGAATACGCCACGCAGCACGCAGCCGGACACATGGGCGGGATGCGCCTGGGCATACGCCAGCGCCAGGGTCGATCCCCAGGACCCGCCGAACAACAGGAACTTCTCGATCGCCAGATGCCGCCGCAACACCTCGATATCCGCCACCAGGTCAGGCGTGGTGTTGTGTTCCAGGCCACCAAGAGGGCGTGACCGTCCCGCGCCGCGCTGGTCAAAGATGACGATGCGCCAGTAATGCGGGTCAAAGAAACGGCGGTGCACGGCGCCGGCGCCGGCGCCGGGGCCGCCATGCAGAAACAGCACCGGGCGGCCATTGGGGTTGCCCGCTTGCTCCCAGTACATCACATGCCCACCCGAGAGCGGCAGATAGCCGGTCTCGTAAGGGCCGATCTCCGGGAACAGGTCGCCGCGGGGCATGACACGCATGCTACAACCGGGCGCACCGACAGCAAACAGGGTTTGAGGGCATGCAGCGGTTCTGGATCGCGATTGGATCGCTGGCCGGCTTTGGCGCCGTGGCTATGGGCGCGGTGGCGGCGCATGCGGTTGCCGATCCGGTGGCGCAGAAGATGGTGGCGAGTGGCGTGCAGATGCAGGGCTGGCACGCGCTGGCACTGTTTGGCGTTGGACTATGGGTGCCACGCGGCGGGTGGCTGGCTGACGCTGCCGGCGCGGCCTTTGTCCTTGGCATGATCCTGTTCTGCGGCTCCGTCTACGCGCTTGGCCTGGGCGGCCTGAGCCTTGGACGCGTCGCCCCTGCCGGCGGGATGACCCTGATGCTCGGATGGCTGCTGGTCTGCGTGTCGGCCCTGCGCGCCCCACGTGACGCCCGGTGAACCGGGCCGCCTACCTCGCAGCCGAGGGGTTTGAAGCACCGCTGGCCGAGGAACTTGCCCGCCGCGGCGTCACCGTCACCGGATGGCATGGGCGACTGGCATTGTCCTCCGAGGCCCCAGTGCCGGCGGCCTGGGTGCAGGACATCTGGCTCGACCCGGTCGAGACCGAGGTCGCATCAGTGAAGGCGGCGGCGGATGCGCTGCGCGCGGTGCAGCGCAACTGGGGCGCCTACGAATCCGGCCACCACCGCCGCATGGCGCTGATCGCGGACCGCCTGCCCCCGGTTCGGGCGCGTCCGCTGGCGTTCCCCGAACCGGCGCCGACAAGCCATCTCGGCGGCTGGACCCTGCTGGCGCCAGACCGTCTGCTGGCGTCGCCTCATAAATCCACGCCGTTCATCAACGGCGAGTGCCACTTCGTCGAGGACCGCACCGGCCCGCCAAGCCGAGCGTATCTGAAGCTGTGGGAGGCGCTGACCCGGTGGGGACGCCGGCCAGCGGCCGGCGACAAGTGCGTGGACCTCGGCGCGTCGCCGGGCGGCTGGACCTGGGTGCTGGCACGCCTGGGTGCTCAGGTCACCGCGGTGGACAAGGCGCCGCTGGACCCGGCAGTGGCGGCACTTCCAAACGTGACACAGCGCCTGGAAAGCGCCTTCGGGTTGGAGCCGGAACCGGTGGACTGGCTGTGCAGCGACGTGATTGCCTACCCGTCCCGCCTGCTGGCTCTGGTGCGCCGCTGGATCGACGCCGGTGCAGCCCGGCACATCGTCTGCACGCTGAAATTCCAGGGCGCCACCGACCATGATGCCGCCGAAGCTTTCGCCGCTATCCCAGGCGCGACCGTGGTCCACCTGTTCCACAACAAGCACGAACTGACATTTATGTGGACGGCTTGCTGACCGCCCTGCCCTTCGGCTAGATGCGCCAAACCTGCGGTTGGGGGCTTGGATGGCGGTCAACAAGATTTATCCGGATGCGAAAACGGCGCTCAGCGGCCTGCTACGCGATGGCATGACCATCATGTCCGGCGGCTTCGGCCTGTGCGGCATCCCCAACGTGCTGATCGAGGCGATCCGCGACAGCGGCGTGAAGGACCTGACGATCATCTCCAACAATGCCGGCATCGACGAGGTCGGCCTCGGCATCCTGCTGCAAACGCGGCAGGTGAAGAAGATGATCAGCTCTTATGTCGGCGAGAACGCCACCTTCGCCAAGCAGTACCTCGCCGGCGAACTGGAGATCGAGTTCAACCCGCAGGGCACGCTGGCGGAACGCATCCGCGCCGGCGGCGCCGGCATCCCGGCGTTCTTCACCGCCACCGGCGCCGGCACGCAGATCGCCGAGGGCAAGCCGCAGCAGGAATTCGATGGCCGCCTGTACGTGATGGAGCGCGGCCTGCGCGCCGATCTGTCGGTCATCCACGCCTGGAAGGCAGACCACGAGGGCAACCTCGTCTACCGCAAGACCGCGCGGAATTTTAACCCGATCATGGCGACCGCCGGCGAACAGGTGGTGGTGCAGGTCGAGGAACTGGTCGACAATGGCAAGATCGACCCGGACCACATCATCACCCCCGGCATCTTCGTCAACCGCATCGTCAAGCTGGACACGATCGACAAACGGATCGAACAGCGCACCGTCCGCAAGCGCGCAGCCTGAAGGAGGCCACATCATGCCCTGGACCCGTGACCAGATGGCCGCTCGGGCGGCGCAGGAACTCAAGGACGGCTTCTACGTCAACCTCGGCATCGGCATCCCGACGCTGGTGGCAAACCACATCCCCGCCGGCATGTCGATCCAGTTGCAGTCCGAGAACGGCATGCTCGGCATGGGCCCGTTTCCGTTCGAGGGCGAGGAAGACGCCGACCTGATCAACGCCGGCAAGCAGACCGTGACGGAACTGCCGACGACGTCGTTCTTCGACAGCGCAGCGTCCTTCGCCATGGTGCGCGGCGGGCATATCGACATCTCGATCCTGGGCGCCATGCAGGTGGCCGAGAACGGCGACCTCGCGAACTGGATGATCCCCGGCAAGATGGTGAAGGGGATGGGCGGCGCGATGGACCTCGTTGCCGGCGTGCGGCGCGTCGTCGTGCTGATGGAGCACACTGCGGGCGGCAAGCCGAAGCTGCTGAAGCGCTGCAACCTGCCGTTGACCGGCGCGGGCGTGGTCGATCTGGTCATCACCGACCTGGGTGTTTTTGAGATCCGTGCCAAGGGCCACGACGACGGCCTGACGCTGATCGACATCGCGCCGGACGTGACGCTGGCGGAAATCCACGAGAAGACCGAGGCACCGTTTGCCGTGGCAAAGCATTTGAAGGTCGCCGCCTGACTTGATCCGCGCACGACCATAGGCACTCGTACCGCTTGGGTTCAGGGCCCGCCGAAAGTCGGCGGGTTGCGTGGGGATGCAGCGCGCGCGATGAGCAGGATCGGCGACAGCTGGTGAAGCGAAGGCTTTGTGTGATGTCCTCCGGGCACCGCCAAGCCTTGGCGTTGCACCCTGCGGCGGCGCGAGCTCTCCCACCCCGATTGCTGATTGGCCGAGCGGAACAAGCACCGTAAGGTCCAGGAATGCCAGGCACCGCTCATTTAGGGTTCGCGCTGTGCGCACTCTTGCATCGCCGGGCCGTCGGAGCGCGGGAGTGATCGTCTCCACGGCGGACCTGATAGCGATCATGCTCCTGATCGCGGTGGCTGTGATCGTCATCAACGACCGGACGCTATGCCTGCCCCGCCCCGTCGCGCTCCTGCTCGGCGCGATGCTGGTGGCCGGCGCGATCATCGTTTCGGACACGCTGATAAGCCAGGCAGAACTCCGCGAAAGACTGCGTAGCCGTATGCTCGGTTCGGTCTGGCCCGAAATTCTCCTCAACGCTTTGCTCGCGCTGCTGCTGTTCGCGAGTGCTCTGGGCGTGGACCTGCACATGCTACGCAACAGGGCCTGGACAGTCCTCGCGCTGGCAACCGCCGGAGTCATTTTGGCTGCGGGCCTGTTCGCAATTGGCATCTGGCTTGTATTGCAGGCGATCGGCGCACCGGTTCCGCTCGGGTGGTGCCTCGTCATCGGCGCCATCCTGGCACCCACCGACGCCGTCGCCGTCGAAGGGCTGCTGTCGAAGGTGCATCTGCCGCCACGACTGCATGCCGTCATCTCCGGCGAGAGCCTGTTCAACGATGGCGCCGCCGTCGTGCTGTTCACCGCGGCCCTGGCCATCGCCAACGGGGATACCGAGATGCTTGGCCGCGGTCACCTGCTGGAGGCAATCCTGTTCGAAGGCGTTGGCGGCGCCATACTCGGTGTCGTAGCCGGCTACCTGACCTGCCGCGCCGTGCGGCTGACCGCCGAGACGAATGTGGCGCTGATGATTTCACTGGCGCTGGTACTGTGCACATACCGCGGAGCCATCGCGCTAGGCTTCTCCGGTCCGATTGCCGTGGTCGCCGCCGGCTTGATGTTCAGCTATAAGCTGAACGAATTGAGCGGCGCCGATGCCGTACGATTCCGCGCCAACCTCTCGACCCTCTGGTCGTTGGTGGATGAGTTGCTGAACACGATGCTCTACGTCGTGATCGGCTTTGTCGTTCTCGCGCTTGAGCCTAGTTGGATTGCGCTCGCGGTCGTTCTTGCCGCGGTGCCGATGGCGCTGCTGTGCCGGCTGATCAGCGTCGGGCTACCGGTGCTGCTGCTCAACCTGCGGGTGCCGCATGTCGGCCGCAGCATTTGCGTTCTGACCTGGGCGGGACTGCGCGGCGGCATTTCTATCGCGCTGGCGCTTAGCGTTCCGCCGTCGCCGTATCGCGACCTGCTGCTGGCAATCTGTTTCTGTGTCGTGATCTTCACCACCGTCGTGCAGGGGCTGACCCTGCCCCGCCTGATCACTGCGCTGTACCACGAGGATCATGCCGGCGACGCAGCACCAACTGATACGAAGCGGCACTGACGGCTGATGGGCACATATCATGGCCACGCCTGGAAATAGGCTGAAGACGGAGGCGTTGCTTGCTTCAGCAATGCAGTTGCACGAAGCCGGCCACTTGGCTGAGGCTGAGAAGCGCTACCGTGCCGTCCTGCAACAGAACCCCCAGCATGCGGCGGCGCTCTATCTCCTCGGTCTTGTGTCGATATCTACACAGAAACTGCAGCGTGGCGCGGATCTGCTGGCGCGTTCGATCCGGCTGAATCCTGATTTCCCGCCGGCCTACCTGAATCTCGGCATCTGCCTGGCGGCGCTGAAGCGGCCGCGGGAGGCGCTGGCGCAGTACGATGCGGCTCTGCAACGTCAACCGGAATTCGTCGACGCCTGGTACAATCGCGGTGTCGTCCTGAAGCAACTCGGCCACGCCAGGGATGCGCTGGACAGTTTCGACCGTGCCCTTGCACTTCGCCCAGGGGATGTCGAGGCCTTGAACAACCGCGGGCTTCTCCACAGCAGCCTGGGCCGCCCGACCGCGGCACTCGCCGATTTTGATCGCGTCGTCGCCTTGCAGCCTGACTTCGCGCCGGCTCATTGCAATCGCGGCCTGGTCTTTACCCGCTTGCGTCAGCCGGATCAGGCACTGGCGAGCTTCAACCGCGCGGTCGCGCTGCAGCCGGATCTGGCAGAGGCATGGTGCAATCGTGGCGACGCGCTGCACGAACTGGGCCGTCTCGAGGAGGCCGGCGACAGCTTCGACAAGGCTCTCGCGTTGCAGCCAGACCTGGCAGAGGCGCATTTCGGGCGTTCCCTGACCCTGCTGCTGTCCGGGCGCTATCCGGAGGGATTTCGCGAGCACGAGTGGCGCCACCGTCGTTCCAGCGCCGTACAGCCGCGAAGACTGGCATCGAAGCTGTGGCTGGGCGAGAGTTCCCTGTCAGAGCGCTCGCTGCTAATCCACCCGGAACTTTACCTCGGCGACATGGTGCAGCTCAGCCGCTACGCCTTACTGGCCCGGCAGCAGGGCGCACGGGTGGTGCTGGCGGCGCAACCGCCGCTGCGGACGTTGTTGGCTTCGCTGCATCGGGAGATCACGGTGGTCGAGGATGGTCCGGCGCTGCCGCGGACCGACCTGCACTGTCCGCTGCTCAGCCTGCCGCTCGCTTTCGGCACGGCGCTCGAGACGGTGCCGGCATCGGCGCCGTATCTGCACGCCGATCCCGCTTTGGCAGAGGCCTGGCGTCACAAACTGGCTGGCAAGGCCCTGAAAGTTGGCATCTGCTGGCAGGGCCATCCGGCGCGGGCGGAGCTGGATCGCGGGTTCCCGCTGGCGGTGTTCGCACCGCTGGCGCGGGTGCCGGGAGTGCGCCTGGTCAGCCTGCAAACCGGCGCCGGGGTGGAGCAACTGGACGCCCTGCCGCCGGGCATGGCCGTGGAGCACTATGCCGACACCTCGGACAACGGGTTGCGGCCGTTTCCCGTGCTCGCGGCGATGATCGCCAATCTGGACCTGGTAATCACCACCGACACCGTAGTGGCGCATGTCGCCGGTGCGCTCGGTCGGCCGGCGTGGGTGGTGCTGAAACACGTCGCCGATTGGCGATGGGGACGATCGGGGACGACCACGCCGTGGTATCCGACGCTGCGGCTGTTCAGGCAGACGCAGCGGGGAGATTGGGGCGGGGTGTTCGTGGAGGTAGCGGCGGCACTGGCGGAGCGGGCCTGGAACGGCGGCTAGCGGTTGGCCGGCGTCGGTTCCACGCCCCATTCGCGCGCGCGCCTGAAGGACGGCCACCAATTCTGGCCTATCGTTGGAGCAACACGAACGCGTTCAGCAGCGCTATTGACCCCGTCACGGTCAGAACTGATCTACCACTTCTGCTGGGCCGTCGCTGCTGTCTGGTGCGGTCGAGAAGACTCGAACTTCCACGAGGTTTCCCCCACAAGCACCTCAAGCTTGCGCGTCTACCATTCCGCCACGACCGCATCGGGCAGGCGGCGGGGTATAGCGGATGAATGAGACCGGTTCAATGACCTCTATGCGCACACAATCCACGGCCTCCGACTCGCTGCCAGAGTGGCTTATCGAGGAAGGCCTGACCCAGTACCTCGCCGCGCTAGAGCGGATGCAGCAGCGCGTCGCCGCCATCCAGGCCGGCACGTCCCCCGAACTTGTCTGGCTGGTGGAGCACCCGCCGCTCTACACCGCCGGCACCTCGGCGAAGCCCGAGGAACTGACCGACCCTACCCGGTTCCCGGCCTTCAAAACCGGCCGCGGCGGGCAGTGGACCTACCACGGACCCGGCCAGCGCACCGCCTATGTCATGCTCGACCTCAACCGCCGGCACGGCCGCGTGCCGGAGCGCGACGTGCGTTGCTACGTTAACGGCCTGGAGGAGTGGCTGATCCAAACCCTCGACCGCTTCAACGTCCGTGGCGAGCGGCGCGAGGGCCGCGTCGGCATCTGGGTGGCCAACCCCGCCACGGGTCGCGACGAAAAGATCGCTGCGATCGGCGTCCGCGTCACGCGCTGGGTCAGCTGGCACGGCGTGGCGCTGAACGTGGAACCGAATCTGGCGCATTTCGGCGGCATCGTGCCGTGCGGGCTGCCAGGGTATGGTGTTACCAGCCTCGCCGCCCTTGGCATCCCAGCGACCATGCACGATGCCGACATCGCGTTACGCGCAGCGTGGGACGAGGTCTTCGGCGCGGACGCCCCATCATATTGCGGCGCGCAAGCTGACTCCCCGGCCGATTCGCGCTAACCAGCATCGGGTGAACGCCACCATCGCGCTGCCCGACGCGCCATCGGTCGTCGCCGGCCACGGCCGGGCCGCCATCCTGACCCCGGATGGCGAAGTGCTGGTGCTGCCGACCGAGGAAGCCGCCGCGCGTCTGCGCACCCTGCCCCCGCCGATCCTGGTCCACGCGGCCGCCACGTTCCGCCGCCTCGGGATGCGTCCCGGGCCCGCGTTCGACCTGCTGGAACTCTTTGCCTTCGTCCGCCCGGCCCAGACCGCGGCACCAACGCCACGGGGGCTTGCGATGGCCCTAGAGGACGACCACCCTCCGGTCGGCCTGGAAGCCGAAGTAACGCGCCTGCCCGACCTCACCGCCCACCTGCTGAACGAACTGGCGCAAGCGCGCAGCACACTGCTCAATCGCGACGCCGCGGCACTCGCAGCCCGGATGCTGAAGGCCGGCTGGGGCTGGGGCGGCTATGTCATCCATGCGCTCGGGCAGCCCGACGCCGCCGGCACGAACGAGCCGCTGAAGGTCTGGAAGAAGCTGCCGGAATGGGAGGACGTGGCCCCGCAGCCGCCACCGTCCAGCCAACCCGTCTCCGAAGCCGAAGCCCGCGCCCGGCTGGCCGTCATGCTGGGTCCGGGATCGGAGCAGCGTCCTGGCCAGAGCGACTACGCCGGCGCCGCCACCGCCGCCTTTGCGCCACGCGAGGTTCGCGGCGATCCGCACATGGTGCTGGTGGAAGCCGGCACCGGCACCGGCAAGACGGTCGGCTACCTCGCCCCGGCCAGCGTCTGGGCGGAGAAGAACAAGGGTGCCGTCTGGATCAGCACCTTCACCCGCCACCTGCAGCGCCAGATCGACGGCGAGCTGGAACGGCTGTTTCCGGACCCGACGGAGCGCCGCCAGCGCGTGGTGGTCCGAAAGGGTCGCGAAAACTATTTGTGCCTGCTTAATATGGAAGACGCCGTCAACAACGCCACCAGCGGCTTCATGAACCAGCAGGTGGTGCCCCTCGGCCTGCTCGCACGCTGGGCGATGGTGACGGATGACGGCGATCTGCAGGCCGGCGACCTGCCGGGCTGGCTGCCTGAACTGCACGGCGGCGGCCTGATCAGCACGCTGGCTGACCGCCGTGGCGAGTGCATCCACGCCGGCTGTCCGCACTGGCGCCGCTGCTTTGTCGAGCACACGATCCGCCGATCCCGCACCGCACAGTTGGTCGTGGCCAACCATGCGCTGGTCATGACGCAGGCGGCCTGGGGCGGCTTGGACGACAGCATCGTGCCCGGCCGCTACGTTTTCGACGAAGGCCACCACGTCTTCGACGCCGCCGACAGCGCCTTCGCGGCTGCTTTGTCGGGGCTGGAAACGGCGGAGTTGCGGCGCTGGCTGCGCGGCTCTGAAGGCGGCCGCTCCAGGGCCCGCGGTCTGCGCAAGCGGGTGGAGGAACTGGTCGCCGACCGGCCGCTCCTGGCGGCGCCGCTGGATGCCGCACTACAAGCTGCCGCCGCCTTGCCGCCGGCCGATTGGTCCAGCCGCCTGCACGAGGCAACCCCGGATCTCGACGGAGTCGAGCCGTCCCGGCCCAATCCGACCGAAGCCTTCCTGCGCCTCGTGCACCGCCAGATCCTCGCCCGCACCGCCGGCGCCGATGCGCGAACCCCGTCCAGCGGGCTGGAGTGCGACGTCTTTCCGGTCAATGAGGAGCTGGCCGAGGCCGCCGACCGGCTGGCGCGGGCACTGGCACGCATCGCCGAACCGCTTGCCACACTGCGCGAACGCCTGCTCGCACGTGTCGTCGATGAAGCCGAAGATATGGACGAAGCGACCCGCAACCGCATTGAGGCCATCGGCCGCTCGCTGACACGCAGGGCGCTGAACCCGCTGCAGGCCTGGCAGACAATGCTCTGGCGCTTGACCGAGGCGGAAGACCAGCCGGGCGAGCGACCGGGCCACGTCCTGTTCCTCCGCCTCGACCGCCGCGACGGATTGCGCGATGTCGATGTCGGATTGCACCGGCACTGGCTCGACCCGACGATTCCATTCGCCACGACGTTGGCCGCACCGTCGCAGGGGCTGTTGGTCACCTCCGCCACACTGCGCGACTCCGGCGACAACGACCCCGAAGCGGCCTGGGTCGCCGCCGAGGCACGGGTGGGTGCGCCACACCTTCCCTCCCCCGCCCTACGCGTGGCCGTTGCCTCGCCATTCGACTATGCGTCGCAGACCCGGGCCTTCGTCGTCAGTGACGTGACACCCGGCAATGTCGAGCAGTTGGCCTCTGCCTATCGCGCCCTGTTTCAAGCGTCCGGCGGGGGTGGGCTTGGCCTGTTCACCGCGATCAGCCGCCTGCGCGCCGTGCACCAGCGCATCGCCGGCGATCTCGAAGCCGCGGGCATTCCGCTATACGCCCAGCACGTTGACGCCATGGGCAACGCCACCCTGGTCGACATCTTTCGCGCCGAGGAGGAAAGCTGCCTGCTCGGCACCGACGCCATGCGCGATGGCGTGGACGTGCCCGGCAAGGCACTTCGCCTGGTGGTGTTCGAGCGCACGCCGTGGCCTCGTCCCGACATCCTGCATCGGGAGCGGCGGGTTCATCTGTCAGGCGGCGACCCGCGCGGCTACGACGACCGGATCGTGCGCCTGCGCCTGCGCCAGGCATTTGGCCGGCTGATCCGGCGGGCGTCGGATAAGGGGGTCTTCGTCCTGCTGGACCCGCGAACGCCGACGCGTCTGCTATCAGCCTTTCCGCCCGGCGTTAAAATCCGGCGCGTGGGCCTCGCGGAGGCGGTGGCACAGACACGCGCCTTCCTCGAGGCTGATCTGACGGCCAGCGTCCCGTGAGATATTCGACCGAGATCGCAACAGTCGCGTGTGCAAGACCGCCGACACCAGAGTAGGCACGATCGGCATACAGCCACCACGATCGCACGAAGTCCGCGCCACACTGCCAGCAGCATGCGATGCCATAGAGGCACTTCCGCGCCAACGACTTGCGATCACCGGCGTGGGCTGTGCCCGCCGCACCTGACAGGGGGCGGGTCCCTCGTGTATCGGTCCCGCCGATCCGCGGGTGGTCAGGCCGCCTCGGTGAGCGGGCCAAACAGCTCGCGTGCCCGCGCCAGCAGCCGTTCACGAACACGGCGTGGCACCTGCCGGTGCGACTTCGCCCGAGGCAGATCCATTTCCGTTATGGGCGCCGACTCCTGATCGGCGGCATCGTGTTCTTCCCAATTGTCGAACGCCATGCGGTCAACGTTGTCGATGAAGGTTTCCGCCGAAATCCCTTCGGCCAGGATAAGCTGATGGGTCGCTAGTTCGACATGATAATAGATGATGGTCGGCGCGCTGCTGTCGTCGCGCATGATCGACAGCCCGTTCACCAGAGCGCCGGCGTGGATGAGAATGTCGTCCACCAGCACCGCGTGGTCCGGCGATAGCCATAGGTCCCGTTCCGGCAGAGCGTCGCCCAGCGCACCGGCCCTGATACGGATCGGCATCACCCGCAACGGGTCACCAAACCGTGTGGAGACGGTCTGCCGACCGAGCCAGCGCACAGGTATGGCATGGCCTTCGGCGGTGATAACCAAATCACCGCGCCGCAGCGTTTCCACCGGCCTGCTGCCCTCTGGGGTCATCACCAGCGTGCCGGCCAGGAAGCACAAGAGATCAGTGTCGACAAAGGCCGAATAGGCGGGGGAGGCAACGCTCTGGTTGTCGGCCGGGTCTGTTAGACGCGCTGTCAGGCTATAGGTCGTATGATCGACAAGCGGACCGGTCTGCAGGATGACAGAGCCTGCCGCGATGTCCGGCGCGGTAAGCGTATAGGCAGCACCGACAGGTGCCCCTGTACCCGAGCCGTTGAAGAGTTGGATAACATCGCCGACCTTGGCATTCGTGTTGACGAGGCTGACTGTCGCCGTCAGGTCGTTGTCTGGTGTTGTGCTGCCATTTGGCACTATACCGGGCAGCAGAGCGACATCGCTCGTCAGCGCCGCAATCACCGGAGCCGCCGGCGGCGTCGAGTCCAACGTCGCGGTGAAGCCAGCAGATAGTGCACCCGGATTGCCGGCTGAATCGGTCGCCCGGGCAGTGAGGGTGTTGCCGCCGTTAACCAGGTCGATTCCAGCCAAGGTCCACGCCCCGCCGGCGTCGACAGTGGTGGTGCCGACGATCGTGCCGTTATTATAGACGGTGACGGTACTATCGGCCTCGGCGGTGCCGGAGAGACTGACAATGCCGCTATTGGTCAGGCCGTCCGTGCTTGAGGAACCGGTATCAGGGGATATACCGGTCAGTGACGGCGCCGCTGGGGCGCCTGCATCCAGCGTGGCGACAAAGGTGCCGGATGCCGCGCCGGTGTTGCCGGACGCATCGGTGGCCTTGGCGGTCAGGGTGTTGTTGCCGTTGATCAGGTTGATGCCGGTCAGGCTCCAGGCGCCGCTGCCATTGGCTGTGGCAGTGCCGACGACGGTGCCGTTGTCGGACACGGTGATGGTGCTGTTGGCCTCGGCGGTACCGGAGAGCGTGACCACACCGCTGTTGGTCAGGCCATCCAC
>JAFEFW010000622.1 GCA_018240405.1 Pseudomonadota bacterium | reverse complement strand
TTCAATGCGTCGCGTGGTTTCGTTGATGTGCCATCCCCGAACGCGCGGCGGCAGGTTGCTCTCCCACTTCGCGCGAAATTCCAGCAACGACGGCGCGATGCGTGGGAACAGGTCGAGCGCCGGCTGCACGTCCTGGTCCGGCCGTGGTGAGCGAAAATGCCCGACGAGTGCGGTGCCCGGATGCGGCCCAGGCTTCACCTCCTGCTGCACGGGGTCGAGGAAAGTTTCGTAACCGTTGCGCTTTGCCAGGAAGCGCAGGAACTCGGCGTCGGTGTGCCGCTGCACCAGCGTCGAGCGGTCGAGGTCGCGTGTCGTCGGCGTGGCGTCGATCGAGGTGCCGGAGACGTCGAAGCCGTATTTCTGGAAGATGCTGCGGGCGATATCGGCGTCCGACATACCGTACCACTCGCGCGCCACCGTCTCGAAATGCATCAGGCAGGAGGCGTCGAGCCCCGAAACGATGAGCCGCGAACCGGGCAGGCGTTCTTCGGTGAACACCGGCTCCATGCCGGTGATGTAGCCGTCCATGACCACGGCACGTTGTTCGGAGCCGTCATCGGACAGCAGGCTGAACTCGATCGTGATTCGCAACAGCAGGCGGAGGTCGGGCACAGCGTTGGCCTGGGCGAAGGCGCCGTGTTCCAGTACGTCCCAGTCGCCGCCATCTTCCGTGCCTACCGGGTTCAGGGCCACCGTAAGCTGGAAGCTGGAGGCTTCATCGGAGCGCTCTTCCACCTCGACGCTCAGCACGAAGTCGCCGATGCGGTCGACGGGTTTGCCGTCGATCCACAGGCGCAACCCGGGCTGGCGCTGGTCGGCCATCAGCGTTTCTCCGGCACCGCAATGCTGCGGCCAGGCGTGGCAAGCTCGTCCAGCGTCAGGTCGGGATTCGCGTCGGCAATGCGCCAATAGACGAACGGATCGCCGAAAAGATTATGCGCGATCAGGTCGGGCCGGTCGCCGGGCTGCACGCGATAAGTGCCGGCGACGGGCGGCGGCGGGTCCAGGCGCGGCTGGTACAGCACGACGGCACTGCCGGGCCGGTCGGCAGCCGGGACCGAGTAGGCCGGTGCATTGTAGAAACGGGACGAGCGGTCCGCCATGCGACCTCCGTCAGATCCAGGTGGCGCCGCTGGGCGGCTGCAAGGCGTTGGCGATTGCAGTGTTCGCGGTGTCGTCCGGCGATGTCGCACTGGCCTGGCGCGACATCGTCTGCCGCTGCTTGAACAACTGGTCAAAGGCGGCCTTGATCCAGGTGTTGTAGGCGCTTTCGACCGGCTCCAGCACATTGAACCGGACATCGGCCTCAGCCCGGATCGGCATCAGCGACGGGTTGAACTTCTGCTCTGTAATCGTCAGCGACGTCAGCACGACCGGAATGATCCGCTGGATGCCCAGGACCAGCAGCAGCGTGTCCGCCTTGATCGGCTGGACGGTCTCTGCCTTCTTCGTCTTGCTGGCGCTCTTGCTGTTACGCGCGTCCTGCTCTTCCCGGCCGAGGGAAATCAGGTCGAGGAAGGCAAGTTCCGGCAGGATACCGGTTTCGGAAACGGTACGTCCGTCACCGGAGCGGTTGGCAAGGATGGCCTCGGTGGCGTCGAAAATCAGCTTGAAGCCGATCGTCTCCGACTCTGCCAGCAGTGACGCAGTCCCGCCGGTGGAGCGGCCTCGAATGTCGGCCGGTGATCCGACGGAGCCTTTGCGCTGCTTTCGTGGTTCCCAACGCCCCGTGCGGGTCCGGGTGATAGTTGACGGATTGTATTGAAATGTCAGTGTCTCGAAGGTCTCGTTCGGTGTGGTCCCCGGCGCCGGCTTGCCGGATTGCGGCGAAGCGAACCGCACCAGCTTGCCACGCTCCAGCTTCAGGTTGAAGGCGATCTGCGCGGGCTCAAGTGAAACGACCATATCAGGAATGTCCCGGCATATCGGTGCGCTCGCGGTCGGCAATGCAACGTGCGATCGCTTCATTGTTCTTGCTGATCAGCGTGGTGACGATGTGGCCGATCGCCTCCACCAGCTTTTCAGGCTCCTTCGGCAGCGGCTTGACCAGCAACCAGCGCAACTGCTCCTCCAGCTCGCGGCGGCTCAGGCCGAAATGCGTATCGTGCGCCATGATCAGCCCCACCCCTCATTGAGCGGGCGGCCTTCGATCTGGTCGCGCAGGAGTTCGAGGTAGCGCCAGCGACGGCTGCGTGGCAGCGCCAGGATGGTGTCTTCCGACCAGCTATAATGGAAGGCGATGCAGTGCACCTCGGCGAGCAGGCGGTCGGCGCCGCGGCGCAATTCGCGGGTCAGCAGGTCAAACGGATTGATTTCCAGTTCCAGCCAGCCGGCGCAGGCGGGGCAGCGCGACAGGAAGGTCAGGTCCGGTGCGGCTTCGCCGTCGGCCAGAGCCATCGCGATTGCCTGGCGCGTTGCCGGACGCAATGCCAGCCAGTCTTCGGCGGTCAGTCCGCGCTGGTCGCCGACGGCCCCGGTGATGCGGCTCCACAGCAGGGCGGCCTGCTGCTCCGGCGGCGCCGGGAGCGCCATGCTGATTTCCTCATCCAGCCCGGTCGGCGGGCGAACGCGGGCGGGTCCGTCTTCGGTGGCAACGTCAAACCACTCCGGCTCCGGTGCCCCCGGCTCGCCCAGCAATTGCGAAACGAACAGGTCGAGGTCCGCGAGTTCCCGGCAGTCGGGGTTCGGGCAGCGTTGCGTCAGTGGCAGCCGGTCCTCGAACAGCAGGCTGCGCAGCTCCAGCGCCAGCCGCGCCCGGTCGCCCCGCGACAGTGCGGCGGTATGAGATGTATCGATTTCGGAATAGCCACCCAGGCGCTCGATGCATGAGGCCAGCAGCGCATGTACCTCGGCGGCGCCGATCCGGTCCGGCGCGGCGGCGAGCGACCATTCCTGCCAGCCATTCAACGGCCGCAGCAACACGCGGCGATGGCGGGCGCCGGTCTCGTCGATCAGGCCACGGGCAAGCGCGACTTCGCGGGCGGGTTCGATCATCGGGCCGCTCCGGACGCCTTATGCCTCAATGCGCTCGAAGCCTTCGTGCGTGACTTCCAGCGTCTCGATGATGACGTCGTTGCCCTCGCCGGCGAGATCGGACATCGCTGTGTATTTTGACACGAAGGCCCGGAACAGCTTGTAGTGCAGCGCTTCGGCGCCGTTGATGTCCAGCACCTTGATGTCGATGGTCTTGCGGAAATCCGGTTCCGCCGTGCGATCGGTGCGGAATTCGTGGGTGATCAGCTTGTTCGCCCAGTCCTGGAACGACTTGTCGTTGGTCTTGCCGCCTTCGAATGTGACCGCCGGGTATTCGACGCGTCCCGGGGAGTGCTCATCATTGCTATGCAAATTGTTGCCTGGACGGAATTTAACCACATTAACCGTAGCGTCGATGGCCGACATCTTGCGGCATGCAGCCACTTCAACGCCATCAAACTCGATGATGAAGTTAAAGTTTCGGAACGGATCCCGCCGTGTCGTTTCGGTGAATCGTGCTGCCTTCGCCATTGCTTCACTTCCCTCTATGCGATCAGGGCCGATGCCGATCCCGCTGTCGCCCCGGCGTCCGGCGTCGGCGCGGCGGTGGTGTCGATGAACCAGCCCTCGTGAGTGACCTCGATGCTGAGCAGACCAACTTCGTTCGACATCGAATCTAATCGCGGCATCGCCTGGAACTTGCTCACCCAGGCGTTCTGCACGACATAGCGGCGCAGCCGGACCTGCTGCGTGCTGCTGGACCCGCCCACTCCGGCACCGGGCTGTGGCGGGCCGTGCAGGGTGGGGTCCCAGACATCGATATACAGCCGCCGCTTCACCGCCTCAGTGGGTGCCTTGCCGGTCATCACGAAGTCCAGCGCGGCGCGGGCCCAGCGTTCCAGCGTGTCGTCCAGCGCCAGGCCCTGTTCCAGTGTCAGCGAATCCCACGCCGCCCGATCCGGGTTGGCGTAGCGGTGCAGGTTGTTGCCGCCCTCCCAGGTCTCGTTCGGTTGAATTGTCACACCGAGACCGGATATCTTCGATACGCCGGCGACATAGACCGCCGGCGCCGCAGCGGCGCCCACCACCTGATCGGTCGTGGCGGAGCGCGACGGTTCGCCCAGCAACGGACCCGGTGATTCTAGTTGCAGCCGGAACTGGTAGGTCCGCAGCGGGTCGCGGGGACGGGCTTGGTCCACCATGGCACGTTACGCCGTCAGCAGCGTCTTCTGGCTGATTTCAATAACGACGAATTCTGCCGGCTTCAGTGGCGCGAACGCCAGGCGGGCCGTAACGATGCCCTGGTCAACCAGTTCCTGCGGATTGGTCTCGCGGTCGCACTGCACGGCAAAAGCCTCATCCGGCGTCGCGCCCTGGAACGCGCCCTGGCGGAACAGCCCGCGCATGAAGGCGTCGATATTCGTGCGGATCTGCTCCCACAGGGTTGCATCGTTCGGCTCAAATACCGCCCATTTCAACCCGCGTTTGACCGACTGTTTGAGGAACAGCGCCGTGCGGCGCACCGGCACGTAGCGCCACTGCGGATCGGCGGCGAGGGTGCGACTGCCCCAGGAGATGATGCCCGTTCCGGGGAACTGGCGGATGCAGTTCAGTCCAATCGGGTTCAGCAAATCCTGGTCGGCGTCCAGCAGGTCGTGCTGCAGGGCAATGGCGCCGCTGACGGTCGATTCGATCCCTGCCGGCGCCTTCCATACGCCGCGGGTGTTGTCGGTGCGGGCAAAGATGCCGGCCATGTGCCCGGACGGCGGAACAAATCGCGTCGGATTCCGGCCCACGCCAACCGGGTCGGGCACGCGCACCCAAGGGTAATACATGGCCGCGTTGTTGGACCGCGCGGGCAGGGACTCGACAAATTGCCGCACATCGTCGGTGCCGGCAGAGAATTCGCGGTCGATGCTGCCGACGCCGTCGAGAATCAGAAATACGTCGTTGAGGTCACAATAAGCCGAGGCGGCCGAGACGAAGCCCGGGTCATTGCGGCCGGGCATGACCAGGATGTTGATGTCGGCGGTATCGAAGGCGCGCATGCCGGTGCGTTGGCCGGTCGGCGTCACATCCCCGGTATATTCCGGCACGCCAACCTCGCCGCTGCCGTCGGTGCCGCCCAGCAGGCGCAGCGGCGTGTCCTCGGTCAGGTTGGGACGCAAATTCGGATCGAGCGCGCTGTCCTGGTCGAGACCGGTGGCGCGTGGCGTCGCCAACAGCGTGTTCAGGACGCGGGCGACGCCGGGACGGAACGGTTCGCTGGCGCTGATCTCAACCGCGGACTGCGAATCGACGACGGTGCCGGCGGCGCCGGCTCTGCCCTGCTCCCCGGCCCAGATGGCCGCGCCGTTGACGGTGGCGGCAATGGTGACGCCGCCGGCCACGCGGCCGGTCGAGAATACAACCGTGTCGCCCGCGGCGACGGCTTCCAGGTGGAAGGTATTGGCCGGGGCACCGTCGATTACGGCAGTGAAGGCTTCCGCCAGTGCCGTCGGCGTGCGCGTCTCGTTCTGTGGGATCGCGACCTGGAATGTTTCGGTATTGCCACCGCTGGTGACCGCAACAGCAACCGTGCGCGCAGTCCCGCCGGCAGCGAAACTTCCGCCCGGCGCCGGGGTTCGGATCACGCGATAGGCTCGCGTGGCAACCGCCGGCTGGATCGACACCTGAGCGCCGGCCGCCGGGATGGCCGGACCGGTGTGCAACGTCGTATCGGCAACGATCGTCGCCGGACCAGGATCAGAGACCCACTGGATGGTGTGGCTCGCCGCGGTGTTGATCTGGGTGAAGACAACGTGGCTGTCCTGCACCCGAGCCTCGAAGGCAGCGCCGGCGCCGAGTGTGGTGTTGAAGACGGCGGCGAGTTCCTGCGGCGTCACTGCGGCGGGGTCGGCGACGTTGCCGGCGCCGGCCTGTGCGCCCGGCGATCCCAGTCCTGCGGCGGCCGATCCGGTGATGGCAAGGGTCGAACTGGCACCCCGTCGGTCGGTGCGCACGGTCAGGTTAGCGCCGGCAACAAAGGCCTGTATGCCAGTGAACTCGCGGTTCAGCACGACGGCGAGTTCGGCCGGCGTGCCGCCGCCGCCAATGTCGCCTGCCTGCAGATTATACGATTGCGGCGTCCCACCATCGACCGTCAGCGTGAGCGTCTGCCCGGCGGCCAAGCCGCCGAACGGTCCGGCGCCCAGATCCATCGTTGCCGCGCTGGCTGCGGTGTAGACGAGGTTCGTCGCCGCGCCGTCGATCTGCACCACTGACTGCGTGCCGCCGGTGGTGTTGAACGGGCCGTTGTTGGAGGCGACCTGTGCCGGCGCCTGCGGCACGGTGACGCGGTAGCCGGAACCGAGAGCGGCCGTCAGGATCTGCCCAAGCTGCTGCGCGGTCAGCGTGGCGCGTCCGTTGCTGAAGCTGCCTCCGGCCGCGGTCACGGCGGCGTTGTCGAAGGTGACGGGCACGAGATGATCGTCGCTGCCGGCAGCCGCGTTGTCCCGCCAGCGGAATTCGATGCGTGCGCCCTCGGGGACGGTGTACGGGCCGGAGGCCGGGCGCGTCAGCAGTTCCGCCGCCCGTTCCGGCAAGGGTGGGACGGTCTGCGGGTCGGCGTCGAACGCCACCTGCAGCAGGTCCGTCACCGTGATGTAGCGCGAGGTGTCGTTGATGACCGTCCCAACGTAATCCTCGCTTTCCGGATCCATGCGAACGTTGTCGAAGCGCTCCAGCGTCTGCGACTTGCCGTTCTCGACCGATTCCACCCGCACCGCGAAGGCGGCGTCCTGGAAGGACGTCGAACTTTCGACATGAATGCGGATGCTGTTGGCCCAGGCGCCTACGCCGATTGCGTTGAACTGCAGCACGTCGCGCTGCTGGCCCCACGCGTCAGCGGCCCGCGCCCGTAGCGGCAGTGACGCGCCTTGCAGCGCGTTCTGCGGCACCACGCGCACGACGAAGGCACGCCGTCCGCCCGCTTCGAAGAAGGAGTCCACGGCCTGCGCCAGGAACCCGGCCTCGCCGCGCTGGTGCGGGCCGAACAGGCGCTGATAGGCACCAAAGCCATTGATGAAGGTCGCGACGTTCGGGATGCCGCGCGGCGCCACCCCGATAAAGCCGACCGTGGAGGTGCTGACGCCCTGGATGGGCCGCACGCCGCCGCTCTTTTCTTCCACATACACGCCGGGAGTCAGACGCTCGGCCACCACCGCCTCCTATGAGTCTCGGGAACTGCCTGTGCTGCGAATACGTGCCCGCACACTCGGGCTGGCCGCCGCTGGCGGCATCGGGTAGTCGGGGCGCCGCGTCGTGCCGGCGACATCGCGCTCGGCCCGCAGCCGTGTCAGGTCGAGCACCTCGACCTCCGGCCGCTCGACCAGCGGCGCGCTGACGGCCGGCAGCGGATCGTCGAGGAACGTCGACACGCGATATTCCGCCGACAGCCGGAACAGGTTGTTCATGATGTCGTCGGCGCGCCGCCACTGGCGCTGGTGATAGAACAGGCTGCGGCTGTAGATCAGCGTGCTGGCGCGCCGCCATGCGGTGGCCAAAGGTCGGTCGAGCGTCAGACGATCGCCGTCGACGCCGACGACCACCGCGCCCGATGGTTCGCCGGCGGCGGTGAACCCGTTCTCGGTCCGCACCAGGTTGATCGGATCGCCGATGCGCCAGCTGACCGCGGCCGCCAGGCTGCGGCGCAGGCGCGGATCAGGCGGGCCGAGCGGGCGACCGATCAGGTGGAGATGGGTGATGCGGACCGGCAGGGTGATGCCGGCCGGATTGCCGAGTTCAAGCTGCAGGTCATAGCCGCCGGCGGGCAACACGGCGGCGGGTAGTTCCGGTACTGCGACAAGCGGCACCAGCGGCGCGCCGTCGGCGTAGACACCGAGACCAAAGCGGGTCGAATCCAGCACCACGTGCAGATCAGTCCCCGCGGTCACTTGCGCGGCCGGCAGGCGCACCGTTACGGGTGTGAAGGCGGTACCATCGGCTTGATCCGCGGCGACTGTCACATCGGCGAACAGATTAGGGCCGCCGTTGCTGATGGTGATGGTCACCTGCAGCACCGTCCGAGCGCCTGCGGTCAGGCGTGCCAACCGGGCGGTCTGCCCGGCGGCAAGCGGGCCGTCCGCGCGCACGCCGACAGTGAGCGCGTAGCCGGTCGGGCCGGGATGTTCCGGCAGACCGGGCAGGGCGATCGGCGGGGCATGAAAGAACCCCAGCGACGCGGTCGCAGGGCCAGTCAGGCGCAGTGTCCGCGCGTCCAGCGCAGCGCCATTGGCCAGTACGGGCGCCTCCGCCGACAGCCGGTCGGCGAAGTCGCCGTCCGGCTCAAGCTGCAGCAGGCTCCAGCGGGTCAACGGATCGCCCTCACGCTGTAGCGTGATCTGCGTGGCGTTTGCGGCGACGTCGGCGGCCAGCAGGGCAGGCAAGGTGGCGACCTCGGTCCGCGTCGGCGTGGTGTGTGCCCAGGCTTCCAACAGCGCGGCGAGGTCCTGCTGCGAACCGGCCCAAAGGTCGAGGCGGATATCGACCGCAATGGCGGTGGGCGTGGCCAGCTTCTGCCGGGCGAGACGGCCGTCGGCAGCGAACACGCCGTCGCGCAGGCCCAGCGCCGGGGCGAGGTCGCTGGCGCCGGGTTCAGTCTCCACACGTGACACTGGCAAGGGCGTCGCGTCGGGCAGGGTAGAGGGATCGGCGCGGGTGCCGCGGCGTCCCGAAGTAATAACGAAGCGCTTGCGTCCGCTGTCCCAGCGCACGGCGGTTTGTTGCAGTTCTGCGAGACGGGCCGGATCTGTGACGGCTGTACCGGCGACGCTGAAGCCGCCACTGCCGACGGCGGCGCGAATGGCGGTTTCGATGAGCGCCGCGGCGGTGCGAGCATTGGCGTCGGTCAGCGGGCTGCCGGCGAGCGGCCCGAAATCAATCGCAACGTCCGCGCGCGTATCGCCGTCGAGCCGCAAATGCAGTGTACCTGGTGCCGGAACGACCTGCGCGTTCATGCCATCGCGGCCGGCGAGATAGCCTGGCGACTGGATGACGATGAAGATCGCGCGCGGCGGATCGCGGTCAGGCTCGAGCTCGAGATTCAGGGGACCGACAACGGAGATATAGGGCAGGCGGGGCGGGCGATAGTTCGGATCGGAAGATCCATGGCCGGCCATCATGCCAAGCCGATCGATACGCATGCCTGACCGCGCTCGCCAGATCAGCGCGTGTAAGACACTGCCACCCATTGCCCGCTTATTCCTCCCCATGCATCACGCCCGAGCCGGGTCAGCACAACCCAGTCAGGCAGGTGCCATTACTTATTGTTGCGTACATGACGCGCTGCTGCGACGGTAGCGTCGTAAAACGACTCCCTCCGACCGGCCAACAATTGTGATTAACTAATCGTTGTTGCGAGTGACCAAATATTCATCCTTTATGGTCTCTTAAACAGGAGCGTCGTTCAGGACGCGCGCTTGAGTCAAGATCGATTGTATTTCACCCGGAAATATGATCCGTGGTGGCAAGACAGAGGGGAAGGATGCTCGATCCGTTTCTAACGGAAGCATTGCGGCGGCTGGATGCGCGTCTGCTTGCGGTATGCGATGCCGAGGAGCGGCGGGCTGCGAAGCTGACCGGCGACGGCCGGGCCGGATGGGACGGCGTACGTAATATGATACGGCCAACGGTGGATGACCTGCTGAACACCGGCAGCAGCTTTGAGGAACGGCTGCTACCGGACGAGCCGCATGCGCTGCACCGGATCGGTGCCGAACTGAAGCTGGATGCTTGTGAAGCCGAGGCACTGGTCGTGATGATCGCGCCGCACCTGGAGCCGCGCTACCAGTCGCTCTATGCGGTGCTGCAGGACGATCTGCGGCAGGGGCGCCCGACCGAACGCCTGTTGCTGGGTGTGGCGGGCGGGACGGTGGAGCGGCGACAGCGTCTGAAGGCCAGCCTGGCGCCGGGCGGCCTATTGTGCCGAAGCGGCATATTGATCGCGGACAGCGGCAGTGCCGCGCCGCTCGGCCGGTCGTTTGCCATGTCCGATGACACCGCGGCGGTGCTGACTGGCGTGGCTGTACCGCAGATCGCCGGCGCATTGCGCCAGACACTTCTCCCTGGTGCGGCGGAACCGGGGACAGAGCAAGCCGCCGCCTGTCTCGTGCTGCATGGGCGCGGCGATTTGATAAGCGCAGGCTGCAGGCTTGTCGCCCCAGGTCAGCGCCTACTGCTGGTGAAGGTGCCCGGTTCCTCATCGGCGGTTTCGGTATGCCAGGCGGCATGGCGGTTGGGCCTGGCTGCCGGGTGCCTGCCGCTGCTGGACTGCAGCGATATCGAGGAGACTGAACGGCGGCCGCTGGGCGACGCCATTCAGAGCTGGGTGGCAACGCTTGGCGGCCGCGCCTGGATCGCCAGCGCAGCGCCGCTTCCGCTGACCGTGCCGCATATAGAATGTACCGCGCCATCATGGGCGCAGCGGGCCGAGGCGTGGCGTTGCGCCGCAGCGGCGGCCGGGTTGCGTCTGTCTGAGGACGAGGTGCACGGGCTGGCCACACGCCATCGTCTTCAACCGAGCGTGATGACGGAGATGGTTGCGGGTTGCAGGGTGACGGATGCGCAGGCGCTGGATGCCATGGCACGGAGGCTGGCGCCGGCCACGGTACGGCACAGCAACGCGGTCAAAACCGAGAGCACGCTGGACGATCTGGTATTGCGCGATACAACGCGGTCCGCCCTGGAACAGTTGATCTACTTTGCCCGCCACCGTGACCGTGTTGCTCTCGAAAGAAAGTTGGCTCGGCGTTACCGGCTCGACACCGGCCCGCTGGTGCTGTTCGCTGGCCGGTCCGGAACCGGAAAGACGGTGGCGGCCGAGGCGGTGGCCACCGCTCTGGGCCTGAGGCTGCATTCGGTCGATCTGTCACAGTTGATCAGCAAGTATATCGGCGATACGGAGAAGCATATCGATAACGCATTGACTGAGGCGGAGCGGGCGCCAGCTGTGCTGTTTTTCGATGAAGCGGACGTGCTGTTCTCCAGCCGTCAGGAAAAGGCATCGTCCGGCGCGGAGCAATTCGCCAACATGGTGGTAGGCTATCTGCTGCAGCGGATGGAGCGGCACGATGGCGTGGTCATCCTCGCCACCAATCTGCGCCATGCGATCGATGAAGCGTTCCTGCGCCGGTTCCAATTCCGCATCGAATTCCCGTTGCCGGAACGCGATGAGCGGCGGCGCATCTGGGAGTTGTTCCTGCCGCCATCGATCATGCGGGATGAGGCGTTGGACCTGGCCAAGATTGCCCGACAGCACCGCCTGTCCGGTGGTGAAATCCGCAATGTGGCGCTGCGGGCGATCTTCCTGGCCGAGGCCGAACGCGCGAAACTGGCGGCGCACCATGTCGAGGAAGCGATTGCCGTTGAACTGCTGGAACTTGGACGGCTGTCCCGTCGTCCGCCCGGTTCAGCCGGACCGGGGGTGCACGATCCGGACGGGGAAGTTGGACCCGACCGTGGCCACAGGCTGCGCGCGGTTGGCGATTTGCTGGAGAGCGCGCTGGAACCGACGCTGCGGGCACTGTTCCGCAAGGAAATTCACCTGGTGCAGGGTTCGCCGACCGACCGGAACCTGGCGGGGCGGCGGCCGGCCATGTCGGTGGCGTTGTTCCGCGTTGCCGGACGGCGCAGCGGCCCCGGATTTCGCGCCGGGTTCATTGTCTCGGCGTGGTCGCACCGAGCCGAGGAGGAACTTGAACTTCTCGGCGTCGCGCATGAGACGTTATCGCGCCTGGGTGTCGTTTCTACACCTGGAATGACGGCGCAGTTCCGGATCCAGGAGAGCCACGACTTCGACCTGCTGCACCGGTTCTGGAGCAGTCATGAGCATCCGATGAAACCATCGATCGTGGTTGATGTGGAGGTCGACGGACCGCCGTAGCGGTTGCCGGCGGCTGCCGGTTCATGCGCCACGGCGGAAATATGTGTGGCTGGCCTGCGCGCCGCAGGATTGGACGACGGCGCAGCAACGTTTGCGGCATGCGGCGATGCCAGGGGCTGGGCCGGCGTGCGGTCCGGCATACAGGCGGGAGCCAGTCTGTCGCGCTCCCCGCAACGACTGCCACCGCCGTCAGATGGGGGTATAGACGTGATTGCAATGCTGTTGCATTGTTCCTTATCGGGATGCGGCTCCCCTAACGCGGGGAGAGCCGTGGCCGTGTCGGTCGGGTCTTCTGACCACGACGCAGGATAGCGAAAGTAGGGGGGCAAAATACATGTCAGCGACGACTGGAGGGAAATCTGTACCCTGGTGGAAGGAACCCACCAAGGATCAATGGTATGCCTATATAGCCGCATGGCTGGGCTGGACGCTGGATGCGTTCGACTTCACCGTTTTCCTGCTGATCATGGCGCCGATCGCGCAGGAATTCGGTGTTCCGCTGATCGACGTGACCGCGGTCTTCACGATCACACTGATCATGCGGCTGTTTGGCGCAACCGCGTCCGGGTGGCTGGCTGACCGGATGGGCCGCCGGGCGCCGCTGATGATTTCGATCCTGTGGTACTCCGTCTGCAACCTGCTCGCCGGTCTTGCACCCAGCTTCATGTTCCTGTTCGTGGTCCGGGCCCTGCTGGGTATCGGAATGGGCGCGGAATGGCCGGCTGGCGCGGCGCTGGCCATGGAGTCCTGGCCGGCGCGGTCGCGTGGGTTCATGTCCGGGGTGTTGCAGGGGTCGTGGGGCCTTGGCTTTGCCTTATCGGCGCTGGCCTATGGCCTGCTGTACTCGCCGCTGGAAGCCTGGCATCCGGGCTGGGGTTGGCGCGGCATGCTGATCCTGGGCGTGCTGCCGGCGCTGGCCTGCGTGTGGATCCGGATGTACGTGAAAGAGCCGGAGGTCTGGGCCGAGAACAAGGCGGCCCAGAATGCCACTCAGCAGCAGGTTTCGCTGCCGCTGTTCGCCATCTTCAAGCGGAAGTACCTGTTCAACACGCTGACCGGCTGCCTGTGGATGGCCGCCAATTTCTGCGTCTACTACTCGATCTGGGCCATGCTCGGCACTTATCTGCAGAAGGAGCTGCACTGGACGCCGGCCCAGGTGTCGGTACCGGTGTTCTGGGGCAACATCATCACCTTCCTTGCCAGCTCGTTCTGGGGCGCCATGTCGGAGAAGGTCGGGCGCCGCTGGGCGCTGATGATCCCGACCTTCATCTCCATCTTCATCGCGCCGTTTTACCTGATGACGACGGACCCGACGATGTTCCTGATCCTGTTCATGCTGATGATCTGCTTCGTCGGCGGCAAGGACGCGCTCAACCCGGGCTGGCTGTCGGAGCGCTTCCCGACCGAGGTCAGAGCCACGGCGGCCGGCTTCGTCTACCACCAGGGTGCAGTGTGGGGCGCGTTTGTCGCACCGCTACTGACGTATTTCGCGGTCAATCAGCAGATGGGCTTCGCCATGCCAATGCTGTACGCGACGGTCGGATCGCTGATCGTGTACGTCATCGCCGTCTACCTGGGTCCCGAGACCAAGGGCATGGAGATGACCTCGCAGCTGGAGATTTTTGAAAAGGAAGAGTATCCGTAACGTTCCAGCTTGTGCCGAAAGCAGCGGCCGGAGCCTTTGCTCCGGCCGCTTTTCTTTTCGGGCCAGGGCGGCGGACGGCGCTGAATACAGAATCCAAGGGGCTTCCTGCGCGACACCCCAACCTCATGATCCCACAGCGCTTGCGCGACGGCCCGCGCAGAAGCGTGCTCAAAGGCCGCCGCTCACATACCGCGGCGCCCGTCACCGGCACAGACAGAAGCGGGAATTGGTCGGAGTGAGAGGATTCGAACCTCCGGCCCCTGCGTCCCGAACACAGTGCTCTACCAGGCTGAGCTACACTCCGAACCGGAGGCGCGCATATAGCCGCCGCCCGTGGCCTCGGCAAGCCACTTTCACGCCGGACCGGCAGATTGCTCCGTTGCGCCGTTTGCAGGCTTGTCCTGCCGCTCGTGCCAGGCGTCCATCAGTTGCAGGACGGTGGCCGCTGTCTCCTCGATCGAGCGCCGCGTGACGTCGATGGTCGGCCATCCCTGGGCGGTGCAGAAGCGGCGGGCCCAGAGCAGTTCGGCCTTTACCGCGTCCTCATCGACATAGTCGGTGCTGTCCTGGCGCATGATGCCGGTGCCGCCGCGGCCGATCAGGCGCAGGCGGTGGCGGCGGATGTCGATCAGCGCCTCGGGTGCCAGCGTCAGGCCGATCACCGGGCATTTCACCTCCAGCAGGCCAGTGGGCACCGGCGTGTTCGGCACCAGCGGCACGTTGGCCGCCTTGATGCCGCGGTTAGCCAGGTAGAAGCACGTCGGGGTCTTAGAACTGCGGGACACGCCCACCAGCACCACGTCCGCCTCCATCAGGCCCGGCTGCGCCTGCCCGTCGTCATGCGCCAGCACGTAGTGCATAGCATCGATGCGGGAGAAGTAGTCGGCGTTCATCACGTATTGCCGCCCAGGCCGGTGAGCAGCCTGGGTGCCGATGCTCTCCTGCAGCACATGCATGACCGGGTCGAGGACGTTCACCACCCGCACATTCAGCCGCTGGCACGCCGTTTCCAGTTCCGTCCGCAGCGCGCGGTCGACCAGTGTCGACAGCACTGGCCCGGGTTCAGACTCGATGCCCTCGATCACGCGGTGAAGCTGGAAGCGGGTGCGGATCAGGCTCCAGCGGTGATAGGTGATGTCGGCCTGGTCGAACTGTGCCGTCGTCGCCCGTACGATAGCATTTAAGGTCTCACCGGTGGCGTCGGAAACCAAGTGCAAGTCAATGCGGTTGCTGTCCATCCGGTCACCATAGACCAGGATGGCCGGCCGCCGAAGGCCGGATGACGCAAATCCCAGTCGCTGCATACCGAGCCCGAGGTTGTGCTGGACCCGATGGCATGATCCGCGTTACCGGCCGATGCCATGAGTGTGCTGTCCGAACATTCCTTCCTCGCCACGGTCGTGCTGGTGCTGACGGTGGCGACCGACCTGCTGACCATGGCGCGCATCCTGCTGCGGCCGCACCGCGATCCGGCGGCGCGCATTGCCTGGCTGGTTGTTGTAGGCACCGCACATGTGTTCGGCGTCGTCGCCTATCTGCTGGTCGGTGAGGTGCGCGTCGGCCGCAGCCGCTCGATCGGCCGCCAGCGTGAAGCGGCGGCGCCGGATCGGGCAGCTGATCCTGGGCCAGCCGAGGCGGCGGCGTTCGCCGCGGCGGTGCCCGAGGCGTATCGCCATCTGTTCCACCTCGGCCATGCGATCAGCGGCTTTGCGCCGGTGTCCGGCAATGCGGCGCGGCTGCTGCCCGACTCCAATGCCATGGTGGAGGCGCTGGTCGCCGATATCGATGCGGCGCAGGAGCATGTCCATCTGCTGTTCTATATCTGGCTGACCGACACGAACGGGCTGAAGGTGGCGGACGCGCTGAAGCGTGCCGCCCGCCGAGGCGTGACGTGCCGGGCGATGGCTGACGACCTGGGGTCGCGGGCGCTGATTCGGTCAACGCACTGGCGGGCAATGGCCGAAGCCGGCGTGCACGTTGCCGCCGGACTTCCAATCGGCAATCCGCTGCTGCGGCCCTTCATGGGACGAATCGATGTCCGGAACCACCGTAAGATCATGGTGATCGACAACCGGATCACCTACTGCGGCAGTCAGAACTGCGCCGACCCTGAATTCCGGGTGAAGCCGAAATTCGCTCCTTGGGTTGATGCGGTCATGCGGTTCGAGGGGCCGATCGCCCGGCAGAACCAGGTGCTGTTCGCCGTTGACTGGATGACGAGCGTGGATGAGGACCTGTCGGCACTGCTGCGCCAGGATGTCATGCCAACGGGCGATGGCTTGCCGGCACAGGTGATCGGTACCGGCCCGACCCAGCCTTACTCGGCAATGCCTGAGTTGTTTGAGTCGCTCCTGTTCGCAGCGCGACGCGACGTGGTGATTTCGACGCCCTACTATGTACCGACGGAGTCGCTGCAGAACGCGCTGTGCACGACCGCACGGCGGGGCGTGGCGACGACGATCATCTTCCCGGCTCGGAATGACTCCTGGATCGTTGCGGCGGCAAGCCGTAGTTACTACGCCGATCTGCTGGAGGCTGGGGTCCGTGTGTACGAATACCATGGCGGCCTGCTGCACACCAAGTCGCTGACGTTGGACGGCTGCGTTACGCTGATCGGATCGGCCAACATGGATCGCCGCAGTTTTGACCTGAATTTCGAGAACAACATTTTGTTCCATGACACCATGCTGACGGAGGCGATGCGCCAGCGGCAGGCGATGTACATGGAGCGGTCGACGGAGGTTACGGCGCGGGATGTTGCCGGGTGGCCTGTGCGGCGTCGGCTGTGGAACAACGCGGTGGCGATGATGGGGCCGGTTCTGTAGCCTCTTTTCATCGGTTGTATTGTAATGTTGCAGACGTGCCGTATCTTCCAGAAGATGATGCGGCTCCGACAACAGGTCGCGCGCTGCCGCCGTTCCTGATTCCGGTGCGCCTTGCGGCAGCGGTTGCTGTCCCAGCAACCGCTGTCCGGTGCTGAATCATCTTGTTGACATTCCATTCTTGCTATGTATAAATATCGACTGCAATAGCGGTAGGTTGTGTCGCCGCAAGTGCGACGTGGTGTCTCATCGCGGTCGGCCGATGTGAAGCTTGGCTATTTGCTGTAGCAGTCGGTGTACCTTAGACCGGTGTCGCCTTTGCTTTCATGCATGGACATTCGTGTACTCCCGGGATTAGGCCGGCTTAGTCCATTCGAAATACTCTAGCGAACTAATAGCGTTTATTAAAGATTATTGATATTGTGTTATGTATGGATTTCGAAACGTTAGGACCGCATCAGGTATTGTCGCATTCTGATGTAGCCGGGAGGTAAACAAAGAAGGTCCGGATGGAACATTCAGGTGGTAGTGTGAAAGACCGTTCGGACCCCGGCCGATGCCGGCGCCGGCGAGCGCAGGCCACAGCAAAGGTGCTTGTGGCAGTCCTGGCCTGTGCTCCCTGCACGGCCTGTTCTGTCAACGGCAACGGTCTTGTCGTTGCCGACGTCACCAACACATCCACCGCAACAGTCGTCCGGGTGCAGGCGTTCGGAGCCCAACTCAGGACACGGGCCGATTCCGCCGGAGCAACCGTGGGTTATTCGGACTATTCCTACGTTTTTTCAAGACAATCTGACATTCCCTCCGGCCGTCACTGGTTTTCGGCGCCGCTGCCGCAAGGCGCTCAAAGTATCTCCGTGGCAGGCCTGTCCGTTGGCGTCGACGTCATGACGAGACCGCCGGAATTCGGCCTCACCTTGGGTGTCGCACAGCATGTGCTGCTGGCTCAGGTGCCGGCCGATGCGACTGTGACGCAGTCGGTCGTCTTCGATATCAACCGTCCGGACCTCACGAGGGTCCACCAATCTGAAGGATGCGCCCCATGCTGATCCCGAGGTGGCAGATCTCGCTCGGCCTTTGTGGTGTCCTTGTTGGCGGCTGCCAGGCAAACCAGCTCTACGTGGCCAGCAACACCGTCGTCGGCGTTCACGCCGCGGTCAATACGGCGCAGACGTCGGGGTCTCTGCAGATCGGCTACGACCGCCAGTTCGCGACGGTCATTCCGCGCTCCGTCACAGACGACCCGACCGTGCCGGGCAATGGCCTGCCGCTGGGCAGTTCGGGCAAGGAGGTCATGTCCCTTGCCGGCTGCTCCAACCTTCAGGTCGATGGAATATTCCTGTCGCGATTCATCGAGAACCTGGCAACCGGTCGCGCGGCCAAGAACTATGCCACCGCCCTGCAAAGCACGAACACCGCCCAGGCGCAGAAGGCGATCGATTTCATCACATGCCCAGCGAGCACCACGCCATGAGGACGAGACTGATCAGCGTCGGGTTGATGCTGCTCCTGACCGGCTGCAGTGATGCCCTGATCTACGGAGAGCGGACGGCATTCAACCTTGCCATTCGCGTCAATGATGACCCTGCGACCCCCGTCAACGTGAACGCCGGTCTGCAGCGCACGGTGGTCAGCCTGGCACCGCCTCTAGGTGGCCAGATCAAGGACGGTGATCGCACCAGTCCTGCCGGAGAATCGGTGTCTGCCATCTCGCGTTTCGATCTGCGGTACGACCAGAGCACCGCGGCGGTGATGGCGGGTAGGCTGACGGTCAAGACCCAGTTCCTGTCCGGTCAGGCTGCCGTTACCGCCACCGCCAACCCGCAGACCGCAGCAAGAGTTGTGCAACTGGTTACTGCCGGGCGCTTCATCGCGAACTCGCCAACAAAGGATCGGCTGGAAGGCTTCCTTGGCGATCCAATGATCGCGGAGCGGGCAAGGGCTCTACTCGCCTGCAGCGGCAAGATACCGAGACTGAGCGGCTTCGCCATCCCCGACATCCAGTCCGATCTCACAACGGAGGAGGACCGCCAGCTGATTATCAACTGCCTGAAGCTTGATAAGCCGTCGTAGGAGGGAGACGCCATGGCACAGCCTTGTGGAACGCATCAGTTATCCGGCATTCCGCCGGCGCAAGTCGACCGCGTGATGCAACAGTACATATTCAGCAATCCGACCAGCGTGTCGAAGCGGGAGGACGACGACGGCACGTTTACCGTGACGGCGGTTTTCCCGCCGTGCGTCGACACGGCAGCATCCCCGGCGGCGCCAACGGCGGGCGCATCGTTTGCGCACGCAATCTCTCCGGCGCTCACGCTCGGCGCGAACCTGAAGCGCGGCTTTGATAGCAATCGGGACTGCTCCGGCCTGATCAACAAGATCTCCGCTGCGAATGTCGAGTTTGTAGCCCGCTACTACTCGCATAACCACGCCAAGAACATTTCGCCGGGGGAGGCGAAACTCCTGTCTGGCGCCGGGATTGAAATTGTTGCCGTCTGGGAGTCCGCGGGTAATCACGCTTCGTTTTTCACGCGTGCACAGGGCGTCGATGACGCCACATCGGCACACAACCAGGCCATGGGCATCGGGCAGCCTCCAGGCACGCCAATTTATTTCGCCGTCGATTTCGATGCATCCGTCGCCGAACTGAATGGCGGCATCATTCCGTATTTTCAGGGTGTCGCCGCAGGACTGACCACGATCGGCCATGGTGCGCCAGCCTATGCCATAGGTGTGTACGGGTCCGGGCTGGTGTGCGGCAGGTTGTCCTCGCTGGGCCTGGTGACCCACACCTGGCTGTCAATGTCGTCGGGTTGGGCAGGATCCAAGACCTACACCGACTGGAACATCCGGCAACATCTCGAAGGCGACCCCTTCGGCTTTGGCTTTTCGGTCGATCCGGATGACGCACGGGATGACTACGGCGGCTTCCGGGTAGCGGTGCTGACAAGCTGAGCCGCCGGACACAAGCGTTGGATCGCTGAGCAATGCGTGGCCGGCGTGGTAAGGCTTGCGCGGCCCATGAGCCGCCGGGGCCTGGCCCTGCGCGGTAACCACGCGCCAGATTTCGAGGCGGACCGCGAGCCACGTGGTTGAGAGCCGGCGACGCAGGCTGTTCGCCGCGGCAGCAATGGCCTGGACGGTGACGCTGGTGCCCTAGCCTGACTGCTGCCCGGACCGTCCGTCTATTTCTTCACCTCCGAATACGGGTACATGATGTCCCCGTTCTTCAGTGACGGCGGATACAGCACCACCTCCACCTTCGGGTCCTTAAACTGTTCCACGTCATTCGGCTTTACGTTCTGGAACTGTACCTCCATCACGCGTTCCTCCGTCCATTCCCCGTCAGGACCGAATTTGATCGGACCGACCAGCGTCTTGAACGTGTTGGACCGCAAGTAATCAGCCAGCTTCTGCTGGTCCAGGCTCTTTGTTCCCTCTATCGCCTGCTGCAGCACCTGCATGTAGGCGTAGCCGAATGGCGGCAGGTAGAAGCCCAGCAGATCTACCCCTGCGGCCGGCGCCTTGGCCTGATACGTCTTCAGGAACTCCAGCGCCTCCGGCGTCGCATAGGGGCCGATCGGCAGCCAGAAATCGTAGACCACGATGCCGTTCAACAGTGGCCCAAGCTGCTGCTTGATGGCGGTTGACTGCAGGCCAACCATGCCGCCGCCGAACAGTTTGGTCTTCAGCCCGACCTCATTCGCCGCGCGGATCATGCCCACCGAGTCCGGCGGATAGGAGGCGACGAACACCATGTCCGGATTAGTCGCCTGAATCGCCCGCACGATTGGCGTGAAGTCCGCCGTGCTCGGCGGATAGGATTTGTCGTAGACAATCTTGAATCCGGCCTCCTTCGCCAATTCCCGCGCGCCTTCGACCGCATTACGGGCAAATTCCGCGTCGGCGCCGATGATCGCCAACGTCTGGGGCTTCGGGTTCTGCTGCTTGGCGACCTCGAAAAACCCCCGCGAGAAGGCCTGCTTCGGCTTCGGGCCGCCGGTCGGGGCGATGGCAAAGTAGTTCGGGTAGTGGAACTCGCTGTTCGCCGCCAGGCCGAGCAGCGCGAGGAACGTCATATTGCGCTGCATGGCGATTGGGATCGCCGGCGCCACCATGTTGGTGGCATAGCCGCTGACGATGATGTCGGCCTTATCGATGTCCAGCAGCTTGGTGTAGATGCCCGGCACCGTCGACGGGTTCGACTGGTCGTCATAGTAGATCAGTTTGACCGGCCGGCCGAGCAGGCCGCCCTTGGCGTTGATCTGCTCTTCCCAGATCTGCATGGCCAGCAGCGCCGCCTTGCCGTTTGGTGCCAATCCGCCGGTCAGTGCCATGCCGAAGCCGATTTTGATCGGGTCAACCGCCTGGGCGGGCGGCGCCAGCGCCGCCATGGCGGCGACGGAAACGGCAGCGGTCAGCAGCGCGCGGCGCGCAGTTTTCAGCATGGTGCGGGCGTCCCTCGGCTTGTTGGTTTCTGCGCCGCATCCTACGCAGCCGGGGAGGGGCGTGAACAGTCCCTTCCGGCGCGGCGGATTGGACGCCTCTTCTCGCCCCGCCTATACAGTCCGCCATCGCACAGAGACCGGGAGGAATTATGGTCCAGCTGACACGGCGCCGTACGCTGGCGCTTGGAGTATCCGCCGCTGTTGCCGGCGGCGCGCGCGGCGCCTGGGCGGCCAATGCGCCTGGCGTCACCGACACCGAGATCCTGATCGGCTCCACACAGCCGTTTAGTGGACCCGCCTCGTCCTACAGCACGATTGCCCGGACGCATGAGGCATATGTCCGCATGCTGAACGAGGGCGGCGGCATCAACGGCCGCAAGCTGAAGCTGATCCAGTTGGACGACGCCTACTCGCCGCCGAAGACGGTGGAGCAGACCCGACGCCTGGTCGAGCAGGACAATGTCGCCTTCATCTTCGCCCAGCTTGGCACGCCGACCGGCATGTCCACGCGGAAATACCTCAACAGCAAGAAGGTGCCGGACATCTACGTCGCCTCCGGCGCGACGCCGTTCTTCGACCACAAGGACTTTCCCTGGGTGATCGGCTGGCAGCCGAGCTATCAGATCGAGGGGCGGGTGTACGCGAAATACCTGCTGGCGACGAAGCCGGACGCCAAGATCGCCATCCTGGCGCAGAACGATGACTCCGGACGCGATGCCATCAAGGGCATGCGCGATGGCCTTGGCGACAAGGCTGACAAGATGATCATCTCCACCACCACCTATGAGACGACGGACGCGACGACGGACTCGCAGGTGCTGTCGGCGCAGGGCACCGGCGCGGACACGTTCTTCTTCTGGGGTATCCCGAAATTCTCGGCGATGACCATCCGTAAAGTCTACGATTCTGGCTGGAAGCCGCATTTCATCCTGGGCAACCCGGCCTCGTCGGTGGCGACCGCGCTGATCCCGGCGGGGGTGGAGAAGGCGGTCGGGCTGGTCACCAGCGCTTACATGAAGGACCCGAACGACCCGCAGTGGGAGAACGATAAGGGCTACCTGGACTGGCGAGCCTTCCTGGCGAAGTGGTACCCGGACGGCGACATCAAGGACGTCAACACCGTCTACGGCTACTGCCAGGTCCAGTGCCTGGAGCAGGTGCTGCGCGCCGCCGGCAATGATTTGTCGCGGGAGAACATCATGGCGAAGGCGTGGAGCCTGGACTTCCACCCGCCGATGTTCCAGCCGGGCGTCGACTTCAGCGTTAAGCCAGGGGATATTTCCGGGATCAAGAAGCTGCGCCTGGTGCGGTTCGACGGTCGGACCTGGGTGCCGTTTGGGGAGCCGGTAGGGGCGTAACCCTCGGGCGGGGTGGCCTGCCGAGTGGCGCGCCGCCCCGTCTTTGACTTATGGTAGCGGGATCACCACCATATTTGGGAGGCACCCGCCGTGCGCGACCTGGACGAATTCACCGTCACCGACGAGGCGCTGGCGCAGATGGCCGGCACCGAAAACCCGCGCCTGAAGCAGATCGCCGACGCCGCGGTCCGCCACCTGCATGCCTTCGCCCGTGAGGTGGACCTGACGCCCGAGGAGTGGCTGCAGGGCATCTCCTTCCTCACCGCCGTCGGCCAGGCGTGCACGCCGATAAGGCAGGAGTTCATCCTGCTGTCCGACGTCCTCGGCCTGTCCGCCGTGGTCAACGCGCTGCACGACAAGAAGGCAAAAGAACTCGGCACCCAATCCTCGCTGCTCGGTCCATTCTTCCGGGAGGGGGCGCCCGAACTCCCGCTTGGGTCGCAGATCGTCGATAAGCCGACAGCGGAGGAGATCGTCATCTATGGCCGCATCACCGATAATGCCGGCACGCCGCTGCCGGGTGCGCTGATCCAGGTGTGGCAGACCAGCGAGCGGGGCGGCTACGACCTGCAGGAGCGCGGGCCGGATGAGATGGACATGCGCGGCAATTTCCGCGCCGCCGCCGATGGCACCTATTACTTCCGTACCGTCCGCCCGCTTGGCTACTCGATCCCGATGGACGGCCCGACCGGCGATCTGGTGCGCAAGCAGAAGCGGCACGGCATGCGGCCATCCCATATGCACTGCCTGATCGGCGCCGAGGGGCATCGCGAGTTGGTTACCGCGCTCTACTTTGGCGACGACCCGTATATCGGCAGCGACACCGTATTCGGTGTATCGCAGTCGCTGGTGGTGGAGATCAAGGACGATCCGGCCAGCCCGATCCCGGGACTGCGCGCTGTCCATTACGACTTCCGGCTCGCCAGGCAGGCGCCGGGTGAAAGCGGCCGCGTCGGCGCCGATCCGACGAAGATGGCGGCGCAGTAATGCCGCAGCGCTTCGTCGATATCTCGACACCGCTGATGGGCGGAATCCGCAGCGACCCGCCCCACATGCTGCCGAAGATCCGTTACGCGAACCATCACGACACCGCCCCGCAAATGGCGGAGTACATGGGGATCAGTGTCGACCAATTGCCTAATGGCGAATACGCGGCGCGGGAGGATGTGGAGATCACCACCCACAGCGGCACGCATATGGACGCGCCGTACCATTTCTTCAGCCGCATGAACGAGAAGCTCGTGCCCGGCGGCGAGCCATCCTGGACGATCGATCAGGTGCCGCTGGAATGGTGCTTCAAGCCCGGCGTCAAGCTGGATTTCCGCCACCTGCCGGACGGCTACGTCGCCACCGCCGCCGATGTCGAAACGGAGCTTAACCGTATCGGCCACGCGCTGCGCCCGCTTGACATCGTCGTGGTCAATACGGCGGCCGGCGCACGCTACGGGCACGATGACTACATCGACCGCGGCTGCGGCCTGGGCCGTGAGGCGACGCTGTATCTGCTGGAACGTGGCGTGCGGGTGGTTGGCACGGATGCATGGTCCTGGGACGCGCCGTTCTCCTTCACCCGGCAACGCGTGAAGGAAACCGGCGATGTCAGCCTGATCTGGGAGGGCCACAGAGTCGGCCGCGACATCGGTTATTTCCAAATGGAGAAGCTGAACAACCTGCCGGACCTGCCGAGCAGCGGCTTCATCATCGCCTGCTTCCCGGTGAAGGTGCACAAGGCGTCGGCCGGCTGGACCAGGGCGGTGGCGATCTTCGACGACTGAACCCGGCGTCTTGGCGGGCGCGCCGGTCCTCCGCTGCTGCAGAGAACGGCCGCGTCCGTGTCGGAACCGCCGTGGTTAGCCGCCACCGCCTGCCATTGGCGATCCGGCCATTGGACGAAACGTCTTAACCTTTGCGGTGCCGTGGCTGGACTGTGGCGTGCGCGGCACTGGCGTTGCTTTCCCAGCGCAGCCGGCGATCAACAGCACGAGTGCGAACATCGAGCCGAGGAGCACGCATCCGCGAAAGAGTGGCTTTGTCATTCCGGTCATCACAGTTTGCCGTCCGGGTGCGCGACCATTGCCATGCCAAGTGCTACAATCGCCTCTGGCAGCGGGGTCGATGGGTTCGCCATGCAGTATTTCGTCAGCCAATCCGCCAGTTGCTCGCGCCGGAAGTTGCCGATGACGTCGTGACGGCTGCCCGCGGCGAGCCCCGACAAGTAGCCTTCGGCCCAGAATTCAATGGCCGCGGTGTCTATTGGATCGGCGGTGGGGGCGCGCCACTCGATCCAGGTGGCGCAGGTGGCCGGTCCGTTCGGTGTCATCACCACGAGGCCCGTCACCTCCGAGACCTCCTTGGGCGACGGCTTCTTCTTTTGCGCCGCGGTGGGGGATGCCGTCGCGACGGCCACGATGCCACACAGGCCGCCGATCAGGCTGAGCCGTCCGATCCGGGTCATCGCGCCGCGGCTGTCTCGCCGGTGCAACGGCGCTGCGCGACAGCACGGCCGCCTCGCTTGCGCCTGCCGCTGAATTATTCTCGCGATCATATGCTCGTCTCCCGGTCGGTCCCTTTGCAAGGGGACCTGTTGCCTTTGCGGCGTGCTAACGATACGTGGCCAGTGGCGGGTTGCGGTGGACTTGGATGCAACTTTTTCAGGCACCACAACCCTTCGTTCCAACGTTGGCTCATTCCACAAGCGATGGTCAACGGCCCGCGGATCCGTCCGGTCCCTGTCGCTGCGGTATTGGGTGAGGCATGGCCCGGACGACGATGCAGACCGGCGAACTTGCGCTCCCCAGGCAACCTTCGCAGGATGACGCAGGGGGACGAGCGATGGGCCTGCGAACAAGCGAACTGCATCCGGGTCTGGCGGCCGAAGCCGCATGGATGGACCTGTCCGCGCCGATGCCGGACGATGCGATCGCCGCGATCTCGGCGGCGCTCGATCAGTATCCGGTGCTGGTATTCCGCAACCAGCGTCTGACCGACATGCAGTTGCGTGACTTTGCCGGGCGCTTTGGCCCGCTGGAGATTGGACGGTCCGCGCTGCGTCCTGGCCGGCGCCGTCTGGCAATCCCGCAGATTGGCGACATCTCGAACCTTGACGAGGACAATCGGGTGCGGGCGCTGGACGACCGTAGGCGGCTCGACAGCCTCGGCAATCGGCTATGGCACACTGATGCCTCTTACATGCCGATCCCCGTTGTGCTTGGCCTGCTGCACGCGGTGACGCTGCCGCCGCCCAGCCCGTTCGGCAACGGCGAAACCGAGTTCGCCGATATGCGCGCGGCTTACGACGCGCTCCCAGACGTTACAAAGGCGGCCCTCGAGGACCTTGTCATAGAGCACGACGTATTTTGGTCCCGCGCGCAGATCGGCTTCACCGAATTCCCGCCGGGCGAGCGGGAGCAGTTCCCACCCTCTCCGCAGCGGCTGGTGCGGCGTATGCCGGCGACCGGGCGCAAGACGCTCTACCTGTCCGCGCATGCCTCGCACGTGATCGGCTGGCCGAAGGCCGACGGACGCTTGCTGCTGTGGGACCTGACGGCGCACGCCACGCAGCAGCGCTTCGTCTACAGCCATACCTGGCGCGTCGGCGACGTGGTGATCTGGGATAACCGCTGCACGCTGCACCGCGGCCGTCCGCATGACGAGCAGCAGCCGCGCGATTTGCGACGGGCGACGACGCTGGATACGGCATCGACTTTGGAACAGGCGGCGTAAGGAGCGACAGGCATGAGCCAGGCATTGAAGGGTATCCGCGTCATCGACATGACGCACAACCAGGCCGGGCCGGCCTGTGCGCAAATACTGGCGTTCCTCGGCGCCGACGTGATCAAGCTGGAGGAACCCAAAGGCGGCGACGTGGCGCGTACCAACATGCGCGACAAGCCAGACAGCGACAGCCTGTTCTTCCTGATCCTGAACGCCAACAAGCGCAGCCTGACGCTGAATTTGAAGACGGACGAGGGCAAAGACCTGTTCCGCAAGGTCATCGCCGAGTCCGACGTGCTGCTGGAGAATTTTGGTCCCGGCGCACTCGACCGGCTTGGTCTCGGGTACGATGCTCTGTCGAAGCTGAACCCGCGGCTGATCTACGCCACGATCAAGGGCTTCGGCACCTACGGGCCCTACAGCGACTACAAGAGCTTCGAGCCGATCGCCCAGGCCATGGGCGGCGCCATGGCGGTGACCGGCTTCCCGGACAGCCCGCCGACCTACAACTGGCCGGCAATCGGCGATTCCGGCACCGGTATGCATATGGCGATTGGCATCCTGGCAGCCCTGCAGCAGCGCCATGCGACAGGGAAGGGCCAGCACGTTGAAGTATCGATGCAGGATTCTGTGGTGAACCTGATCCGTGTCAGCCTGCGCGACCATCAGCGCATGGGCCATCCACCGCCGCGCTCCGGCAACCAGCTCGGCCGCACAGTACCTGGCACCACGTATCCGTGCGCGCCAGGCGGACCCAATGACTACGTCTACATCTTCGCCCAGCCGCAGATGTGGAAGCCGCTGCTCGGCGCCATGGGCCGGGAGGATCTCGCAACTGATCCGCGGTTTGCGACACCGGAGGCGCGGTGGGAGAACCGTGATGCCTTCAACGCGATCATGTCGGACTGGACGCGCCAGCGCACCAAGCACGAGGTGATGGACATCCTGGGTGCCGCTGGCGTGCCGAGCGGGGCGTGCCAGGATACCGGTGAGGTGCTGGCAGATCCGCATCTGCGGGCGCGGGAGATGATCGTCGACATCGAGTATCCGACGCGCGGCACCTACCAGACCGTCGGCTGTCCAATCAAGTTGTCGGACTCCCCGGCCGAGGTGGTCCGCCCGCCTTTGCTGGGTGAGCACACCGCGGAGGTGCTTGCATCATTGTGTGGCGTCAGCGCCGATGAGGTGGCTCGGTTGAAAAAGCAGGGCGTGGTCTAGGCGCTGGGTCGGGGATAAGGGCTGCCCTGAGGCGGCCCTACCAGCGCCGCGCCTCACGCCGTCGGTGGCGCCATACGTAAAATGTTAATGCCAGGGCCGAGAGCAGGGCGATCACGCCCCCGACAATGGGCACAAGCTGGTCGGCGAATACCGATGGCATCTTCGTCGGCGCTCGGCGCAAGCCGTCCATGTTCATCACCTGGGCCAGCGCCGTGCTGGACTCCTTTACTTTCGGCGCCAGCACATCATAGCCCTTGCCAGGGTTGAAGGTGATGCCGTTCAGGAACTTCTGCACCAGCGACTGGGCAGCCTTGGCGCGCTCTGTCGTCGAATAGATCGAGACCCGGATATAGCCCTCCCGGCCAAATATGGCGCCGTGATAAGTCACCGCACCGGCCGAATCGCGCGGGGCATCCTTCGGCAAGATAAGCGCCGCCCAGGTTACCTGGCGCGTTTGCGGGTTGTAGGCCGGCGCCTGCACCCAGCCGCGGACGTCCATTTGCTTGTCGGGTTGTTGCTGGTTCTTACGTGCGACCGTTTCTTCGAGACTGGCTAGCATGTCGGCAGGCGACCAGGACTGCATGTCGTCGGTGTCGATCGAGCCAGCCGGAACGAACTCAACCGTTCCCCAGGCATTGGTATCCACCGCTACCGGGCCGCGCAGGACGCCGAGTAGTCGGTCCGGCACGGGAAGCCGGAGAATCTCCAGCACCTTCAGCGCGCTGGTCATGTCGACGAGCAGGTAGAGCGGATCCGCCAGGCGCACGACGGCCTGGGTGCCAAGGTCGACCCGCGACGGGGCGCCGTAGGTGTACCGATCGGCGTCGCGGAACACCATTTCCTGCCGCAACGTTTCGGTCCGTCGCGCTGCAATTTCAGGCGCCAACTGCGCCACGCCCGGCGCGACCGCGATTACGCACAGGCCTGCCACCAATGCCCCGATGATGATCTTCAGCCGAATTCCCATGCCGTGGTGCCCCACCGCTCCTGCCCGCTGAGGTTGCCTGCGATCCGCACTGCCGGTGCAGGACGTGCTGCCCGCGCCGCGCGGCACTTTCTGATCCTATCGGTATGAGGATGCAACTGTCACAGAAATCTGCTCGGCCTGTGCGGGGGGCGGCCGCCGGCGCCGGTGGCGTGACGCCGTGCGTCCTTCGCGCTAAACCGCCGGAATAACTCCGGAGGATACGGACGATGACCGCCATCTCGATGAACTTCGCCTCGCCGCGCCTGTTGCTGGTCGCCGGCGGCGCCGTGAAGCAGATCGCCGAGGTGCTGGGAAAATTCGGCCTGTCGCGTCCGCTGGTCGTCACTGACCCCTTCATGGTGTCATCGGGCCTTGTCCGGCATTGCCTGGATGCGCTGGCGTCGGCAGGTATTCCCGCCCCTGTGTTCAGTGACACGGTTCCTGAGCCGAACGACCGCGTGGTGGAGGCCGGCGTCGCGGTGTTGAACAAAGGGGATTACGACTGCCTGATTGGCTTCGGCGGCGGCTCGCCAATCGATACCGCCAAAGCGATGACGATTCTGGCCGCAGGCGGTGGCAAGATGCGCGACTACAAGGCGCCCTACGCCGCCGACAAGGGTAAGCTGCCGGTTATCGCGATACCCACAACCGCAGGCACCGGCAGCGAGTGCACCCGCTTTACCGTCATCACCGACGCAGAACGCGACGAAAAGATGCTGATCGCCGGCCTCGGCGCCTTACCCCTGGCGGCGATCGTCGACTACGAGCTGACCTTCACAGTTCCAGCCCGCACCACCGCCGATACCGGCGTCGACAGCCTGACGCATGCGCTGGAGGCCTATATCTCGAAGCGCGCCAACCCGGTGTCGGACGCTCTGGCGCTTTCGGCGATGACCTTGATCGCCACCCATATCCGCACCGCCTACACCGATCCGCGCAACGCCGTTGCCCGAGAAGGCATGATGCTGGGTGCCACCGAAGCGGGGCTGGCGTTCTCCAACAGCTCCGTTGCGCTGGTGCACGGCATGTCCCGGCCGATCGGCGCGCATTTCCACGTGCCGCATGGCCTGTCCAATGCCATGCTGCTGCCGGCGATTACCCGCTACAGCGTGCAGGGCGCCGAAGCCCGCTATGCCGAGGCGGCGCGCCGGATTGGCTTTGCCGCCACGAGCGACAGCGACACAGTCGCCGCCGCCAGGCTGGTGACCGGCCTGGAGGCGCTGAACAAGGAATTGTCGGTGCCGACGCCAGCCGAGTTCGGGATTACCGAAACCGACTGGAATGGCAAAATGGAGCTGATGGCGGAGCAGGCCTTGGCCTCCGGCAGCCCGAACAACAATCCCCGCGTGCCGACCAAGCAGGAGATCGTCAGCCTCTACCGCGAGGTGTGGACTGGCGCCGCGGCGAACGCGTGACGCCATGATCCTTCCGAAAATGCCGTCGATGCGCCTCGACGGCCGCAGAGCCCTGGTCACCGGCGCCGGCCGCGGCATCGGGCTTGCCGCCGCCGCGGCGCTCGCCTCGGCGGGTGCGCATGTGACGCTGATCTCCCGGACCGCGAATGAGATTGAGGAGGTGGCCGCGCAGATCCGCGCCGAGGGCGGCGCGGCGGACACCGCTGTACTGGACGTATTGGATACGCCGGCGATGCGGTCGTTCGTCGCCGGCACCGAACCGTTCGACGTTCTCGTCAACAACGCGGGCACCAACCGGCCGCGCACCTTCCTGGAGGTGACCGAGGACGATTACGACGCGATCACCGGCCTGAACCTGAAGGCCGCCTATTTCGCCGCGCAATTCGTCGCGCAGCGGATGGCGGCAACGGGGACCCGCGGCTCGATCATCCATATCTCCTCGCAGATGGGGCATGTCGGCGGCACCAACCGCACCGTCTATTGCATGACCAAGCACGGCATCGAGGGCCTGACCAAAGCCATGGCCATTGACCTTGCGCCGCTTGGGATTCGCGTGAACTCGATCGGCCCGACCTTCATCGATACACCGCTGACCCGGCCGTTCTTCGAAAACGCCGCCTTCCGCGACGACGTCCTGCGCAAGATCAAGCTCGGACGGTTGGGAACGGTGGAGGATTTGATGGGGGCCATCGTCTATCTGGCTGGCGATGCGGCTGCCCTGGTGACCGGGACGGCGCTGTTGGTCGATGGGGGGTGGACGGCGGACTAGGGCTCGACACCTGTTTCAGTAGCGCACCTGCCGCGTCCCGTAGGACGCCCGGCCGGGGCGCCGTCGCGGTCCCAATTCATCTTTGCGACGGTGTTTGTCCGTGTCCACAGGCGGATCGGCGTGCTGCCGGACCCGGCCAATCTGCTGAACAGGAGTACGATCTGCGATACCGGCGGCACACGCATTAGCAGTTGAAATTCACAATCATAGCGTGTATCACCTACGCATGCGTGGCGCAAAAACAACCTTTAGTTGTCAAGAAGGAGGCGTCACCGCATTCGGCGCGTTGGAAGTCGAAGCGGCTACCCAGTGCTCTAGCGCACCCAACCATCCTATCGACCTGCCCGATGCACGCGACCTACCGCTCATCATCAGACCGACTGAAGGAGCAGGTCGCACATCAGAAACGTCTAAGTCGCTAACTTCGTCTTCTAAAACAGGGCTGTCGGCACGTCGACCAACAGACAAGTGTCGCACGTCATTGCCCAAGCCTCTCAATGCCGGAATGGCGCGCGCGTTGGGTGCCGTACTACTGCTGGATTCGGGCGGCCGGCTACCAAAGGACTCCCGCCTGCTATCTGAGGCGGTCGTTACGCTTCAGTCCGGGCAGAATGCGACTCCGGTCCTGGACTACCTTCATCGACTTTACCCGGATGATTTGGACATCCGATGCGCCCTTGGCATCGCGCGGCTGATGGTTGGCGATGCTCGGGCCGTTATCGACATTGAAGCCGTGGCCCGTACGCTGGATTGGGGGGAACTGTGGTTCCTTCTGGCGCGGGTCGCCCGGCATTTCCGTGATCTCAGCCGCGCGGCGAAGCACCTTGCTGCTGCGCTGGCTCGCTTTGCGGTGCCCAGGGATAGCGAGAGCCAGCACTTTGCCGACCAGCTGTCGACCGAGAGCGGTGCCTGGGGTTGGTGTGGCCTGGACGGTGAGGGAGGACTAATTGTCAGCACGATCTGGCCGCAGCTCACGGTTAAGATCAACGGTCGCGACGTAGAGACAAAAGCGGTGCAAGGCGCCGTCACGGAACCGCGACGGGTACGCCTGCCGGCCGATTGGACTGCCGGGTCTGTGCTGACCGCAACCGCGAGCGGTCACGACCTGATTGGCAGTCCAGTCTCTATCGAGCGCGTAACCGCGGTCCAGGGCTTCGTCGAGGCCACCGAGGATGGTCTGCGTGGTTGGTGCTGGCTTCCGGGCAACAGCGAGCACGTCCCAGAGATCACCATCCGGTCGCTCAACTCATCGCGACGCGGCATTACCGTTATGCCCGATGATGCCATTCAGGTTGCGGGCGCCTATCCCAACTACACCATGCAGCGCCGCTTCACTGCTGCCGCATCCACCCTGCCCGACGGTCCTCTGAGCGTTACTGGTCCCTATGGGCGGCCACTTTACGGCAGTCCGCTCGATCATCGGCATGCCTCGGACCAGGCACGCCGGGGAGCGCTTGCGGCACGGCGGGCCTGGCCATCATCACGAGCACCGGCACGACCCGGCATCCTGGTCGTGATCCCGGTTCACCGGAACTTCGAGGTGACGCGCGCTTGCATTGATTCCGTGCTGGCGGCTCAAGAGGAGGGGCCGAACGGTCAACCGGAAATTCTGGTGATCGCGGACGGCTGTCCGGAGGTCGCTCTTCTGGCATGGTTGCGCGAGCTTTCGAACGAAAGCCTGATCAGCCTGCATGTCGCCGAGCAGAGCCGAGGCTTCCCGGCTGCCGCGAATGACGGGTTGCGCCGCGCCCGGGGGCGCGACGTGGTACTGCTCAACAGCGATACGCGGGTTTGCACCGGCTGGCTGTCGCGTCTGTCGGCGGTCGCACACAGCCATCCGCGAATTGGCACGGTCACGCCGCTGTCTAACGATGCAACTATCTTCTCCTATCCGACGACGAACGCGCCAGGCGCGCTACCATCTGCGCCGACGATTGATCGGCTGGCACAGCTTGCCTATGCGACGGCGGGCACCAGCGCGGTCGACGTTCCCACCGGCCACGGCTTCTGCCTGTTTATTCGTGGTGACTGCCTGCGCGAAACCGGGATATTTCGCGAGGACACCTTCGCGCAAGGCTACGGCGAGGAAAACGATTTCTGCCGGCGCGCTGCAGCACTACGGTGGCGCAATGTTGCGGCCCCCGGGGTCTTTGTAGGGCATCTCGGCAGCCAGTCCTTCGGCGTCGCGCGACTGGACCTGCAACGTCGCAATCTGGAAACCCTAAATCGACTGCATCCCGGTTATGATCGGCTCGTCGCACAGTGGTTGAAGCGCGACCCACTTGCTGACTACCGTTACAGGCTGGATGTTCAGCGCCTGCGCGACCTCCAGGCGGGACGCCGTTGCGTTGTATTGGTGACCCATGGTCTTGGAGGCGGAGTGGAGCGGTTTGTGTCGCGCCGCGCCGAGGACCTGGAACAGGAAGGCAGCTTTGCCATTATCCTCCGTCCTGGACCGGCTTTGTCCTGCCGGGTAACGGTTGCCTCCGCTGACGTATTCCCAAATCTGACGTTCGCGGTTCCGGATGACCTTGAACGGCTTGTCGACCTGCTTGCGACCTCTGAGGCTGGCTGCGTGGAAATCCATCACGCCGCCGGCCACAGCGAAGTCCTGCTGAACCGCCTGTGCACGCTCGGTCTGCCATATGACATCGTGATCCACGACTATTCCTGGTATTGCCCGCGAACCACGCTGACTTCCGGCAATGATCAATATTGCGGCGAACCAGATGTACGCGGCTGCACCGACCGTTTTGCCGAGTACGGTGGCACAGTCGGCGAAGCAATCTCTCCTGAACAGCTGAGCGCGCGGTCCCGTCGGTGGCTGGCACGTGCCCGGTCGGTTACGGCACCGACGCTCGATACAGCCCGGCGCATCACACGTCGTTTCGGTGCCGACGTGCACGTTCGCGCCTGGGAGGAGGAACCCGTGCCAGCACCGCGGATAGCTCGCGCGGCCGGCGCACTACGGCGCATTTGCGTGGCAGGTGCGATTGGTCCTGAAAAGGGATTCCATACGTTGCTTCGCTGTGCGCGACGCGCAGTGGAAAAGCGCTTCTCGTTGGAGTTTGTACTTGTCGGCTATTCGTCGGATGACGCGCTGCTGCGCGAGGCCGGTGTGCGCATAACCGGACCGTATCAGGACGATGAGGTCGTTGAGTTGATTCGTGAGCAGCATCCGAGCTTGGCGTTCATGCCAGGCAGGTCGCCAGAAACATGGTCCTATGTGCTGACACACTTGTGGCGAGCGGGGCTTCACGTCGTGACATTTGATATTGGCGCACCTGCTGAGCGGATACGTCGTCTCGGCGGAGGCACTTTGTTGCCGCTACATACGCCACTCGACCAAATACTCAGAGTGTTGGGGGAGGCGTAAGCTCATCACTCCGCTGCTAGACGCATGAACGTAATGACACCGCAACGCGGACGCCTTTGAGGCCACTTCCGATCAAGGCAACAGGAAATGACAAATCCCTTTATCGTTTCTGTACACATACCCAAGACTGCGGGAACGAGCCTCGCGGCAATCCTTGACCGTTGTTTCGATCGCCGCGTCATTTACGACTACGCAGGCTACGACACTCCACAGGTGGTGTCGGACGAATTCAGGCAGCATGCATCGTTCATTCAGAGTTATTTCCGCGTCCTGCACGGGCATTTTTTTGCTGAGAAGTATGTTGACGTATTCCCCGGAGCTGCCTTCATCGCCACGCTTCGCCATCCGGTTTACCGTGTCATCTCCCAATTTCAGCATGAGATGAACGACTCCGGCTCGAAGTCGTGGTATCATGAGTACATCGTCTCCGGCCGCATGGACGTTGTCCAGTTCGCTGAACAGGACGGCATTGGCAACGCCATGACCCGCCATTTGGCGGGCGTGGAATTGCGGGATTATGCCGTTTTGCTGATATCAGAGCGGATGATAGAGTCGTGTCGGCTGCTCGCGCGCGTTGTCGGTCACATTCGCCTGGGCGAGCATTTTGGCAATCCACCAAAGCTGCCGTTGCTTAATCGGGCTGATGAGCGAAAGACCAGGATCGATGTAACTGAAGACGTCAAGCGGGCGATCTATGCCAGGACCACGTTGGACAACGAGATCTACGCGGAAGCTCTGCGGCTGTTTGAAAGGCAGAGCCAATGCTTGCTTTAAATGCTGCCGCCTTAGTTGGTGAAGCGCCGGGAGATCGGACCCAGCAGCGCGGCACAAGCGATCCACAAAACGGCCTGTGTGAAGTCGTTGCAGGCGGACGTCCCGCGTCGCCTGCCCTACTGAAGCAGCTACTGGACGGCATCGACACCTCGTTTATCCTGGCACAATACGGACGCAGGTTGGACCTGGGAAATGCGCCGGAGCCAGCTCAGATCGTTGCTACGTACCTGAGGAACGTGAGAGACCTCCTCTTGGACCCCAGCGCGGAGTTCTCGGAGAGGGTGTACCTGGAGCGGAACAGCGACGTGCGAGCGGCAGTAAAGGCCGGCGATTATACGTGCGGCTTCTTGCACTGGCTCATGTACGGTCGTGCCGAAGGGCGTGTGTGTCGGGAGCCGGGTCGGGAGCCAATACCGGCCGTCCAGCATCCTGAGACCGAAATGGAGCTCCGTACGCAGCTACAGACCGCATTCGACGCCGACTACTACCGGGATAAATATATCAGGCCGGCAGCCCGTATCAGTCCGGAAGATTGCTTCAACCACTTCGTCCAAGTTGGGTTTCGGAAAGGCTATGTTCCCGTTCGGGCTGATGTCTTTGACGAAGAGTTCTATCTGGCCTACTACGCGGACGTGAACGCAGCCAGGAAGCGCGGCAGCCTGCCCTCGGGCTACTACCATTACATGATGTCCGGGCGCAGTGAGGGGCGTGCGCCGACCTATGACGCCGGCCGCTTGCTGGCAACCAAACTCGGCGATGTCGCTCAACCTGTCGGTCTTTCCCAGGTACATGTAATTGAAGAGCGCCTGAAGCCTTTGAAGATCAGGATCACCGATTCGCGCCCGGTTGTGCTGAATGTCTTCATTCCGACCCTTGACCCAGACCTGATGTTTGGCGGCTACATAGCCTTTATCAGCTTTTTGTGCTGCCTGATCGCGGCGGGCCACCGGGTACGGCTACTGGTTCTCGAGGATTTCTACAGTAGCCTTGAATGGTTCTTTCACCGTTGTAAGGTATCGCGACCGCACTGGTTCCAGGCCGCGGTGCAGATGGAGTTTGTGAATTGCACGCAAAAGAATATTGAGATCGAGTGCAATGATGGAGATCTTTGCATAGCCTACTCCACCTGGACCATGCACGATGCATCCCAGGTGGCGGCGCAACTCCGCACAAAGCAAGTGCTCTTCTTCATTCAGGAATACGAGCCTGCATTTAACGCAAATGATGCTCTGCAATTCGCGACCGCTGCAGCCTATCGGCTGCCGCACGTGGCGGTCTTCAATTCAGAGCTCCTGAAGGATTACTTCCAGCGCCACAAGATCGGTGTCTTTTCGCAGAAGGGTGGCAAATGGCTTACCTTCCAGCATGCCATCTCGGCGCCGCCTGCTGACTTGTCGGAACTGACCAGGCCGGGCCGGCCACGACGACTGATCTGCTATGCACGGCCTGAAAAACATGCCGGGCGCAATCTGTTCGAGATCGCCGTTCTCGCGCTTCGTAAGGCCATTGCGAACGGTGTCTTCGATGCGGACTGGACGTTCCACGGCGTGGGCGCGCTCGGCCATGACTATCAGATTGAGCTTGGAGGTGGCAGAACAATGGAGATCATCCCGAAGCTGCCGCAGCACGACTACGAAGCTCTGTTGCGATCATTTGACGTTGGCCTGTCCCTGATGTGGGCGCCCCACCCGAGCGTGCTGCCGTTCGAATTTGCGCGCGCCGGTATCGTTACGGTTACCAACGAGTATGCCGTGCGAACACGACAGCGACTTCGGCGGTTTGGCTTCAATATCGTTGGCGCGACGGCTACAATCGCAGGCATCGCCGAGGCGCTTGGTATCGCCGTCACACGTTCCGCCAATGTAAAAGCCCGGATGCGAGGCGCGGCTGGCAAGTGGCCGACCGATTGGGATGCTGTGTTTGATGCCGGTTTCCTGGCGTCGCTGGAGCAAGTTTTTCCTATCAATGCCACGCGAGCGGGGCCGGATCCGCAGGTGGCTCACGCCGTCGTATAGCGCGACGGATGTAGCCCAAATGCGCCGGCCGGGCGATCGGCACCGCAGGCGCTACGCATTATTTCGGCGGGACCGGTCGATCGACGTAAAGGATTTACGGCAGTGCGACCGGCAGGCAGATGTCGACACAGAACTACATGGAGAAGTCGATGAGCGAAGTGCGCACAGCGATCAATGAAGCGATTGGAGATGTCATTATTGGCACTGTACATCCGAACGACTGTGGCGGACTATCGCTGCAGGTTGACGGATGTTGTCAGACTCCGCTGGCGCCCGCTTTCCCTGCCTGTGACCCCTCCGGCAGGATCCTTGGTCATCGGGGCGTCTTCCGCGTGCCGGTGCCAGAGGTGAGTGAACCCCGGGAAGCACGTGTCAGACTCGTCAGGTACGGACAATGCCTGGACGAGAAGCAGTTGCTCATAGCTCCAATCGTGCATGCCAGCGGCATTTCGGCACGGGACGTACTTGCGCTGCACAAGTTCCCGTTGGTCGCCCCCAATGGTATTGCGATGCATGCTGGGCTTCTGGAGATGACGGGGCTGGCGCTGGCCCCCTGTGGCGACGCATCCCGCGTTTCCGTCAAAGTCGACGGCCTCGAAACAGGCTTTGATTTTCTGTATCCGCTGCCAAGCAGGGATGCGCAAGCAACCTATTGGTATTGGCCTAATGCGGACTACGCGACATTCAAGATATCAATCGATCTGCGCGCCAGGCAACGGCGCTTCGCGTCGCCTCATTATAGGATCGAGTTTAGCTTCGATGCTGAGGACTCACCTTTGCGGCACCTGAAGAATTGCTTCTACGTGCCGAAGTCGATGGCGGCCTATGACACCTTCCCGGGAAACGACCGGTTGCAGCGCGTGCAACGTTTTGAGAATGCACACAGCGTGGCCGTTCGGGGCTACAGTGACTGCATGCGTATTGCGTCGCTGGCTCGTCATTACGGGTTGAGTAGCGACGGCGTGCGCGTTCTTGATTGGGGCTGTGGCCACGGCCGGGTTATTCGGCACTTTTGCTCCGTCGAGGAGCGTGCAGTGCCAACCGGAATTGATATCGACGCCGACAACATTAGGTGGGCGCAGGAAAATCTGCCAGAAGTCGCCTTTTCTGTTGGGCCGCTCATGCCGCCCACGGCCTTTGCCGAGGGTGCGTTTGATCTCGTCTATGGCATTTCCGTCATGACGCACCTGACAGCGGATGTTCAAATTGCGTGGCTGAGGGAAATTCGCCGCATTCTTGCCCCCGGCGGCTTGGCCTTGCTGACCTTTGCGGGAGACACGTCGGTTGCGTTCGCGTCACGTTACCTTGATCCGGTCTGGATCGCGAATTATCGCCGGCACGGGAGTGGAGCTGATCTTCCGTCGAATGACTTAGAGGGTCTTATATCGGATCCATCCTATTACAAGAACGTCAAACTCAGTGCCGCTGCTGTGGCACAACGATGCGGTGAGTTCTTTGAGGTGCTTGACGTCCTGGAATGCATGTTCGGCTACCAGGACGTGGCCGTTCTAAGACGTCCATTTGGATGAGGAGAAGAAACAGGATCGCAGCCGGCAGGCTTTGGCGCTGCGATGTGGGCCAAGTTGCGTACAGCGACCTCGTCCGAGACAACGGGAAGACGCCGGCGCCCGATGTGTCTTATAAGCTTGGTTGGTGGTGAGCCTTGCCTGATAAACGTCAATCAACGCCCGCCACGGTCCCCAGCGTATCGCCGATCGGCCGGTTCAGGACCAGGTCGGCAATCTCATCCAGCCCGGTCGGCTGCAGGTTGACGATCACCAGCCGCGCGCCGTTCCGCTTGGCCAGCTCCGGGAACCCCGCCGCCGGGTAGACCACCAACGACGAACCGATGGAGATGAACAGGTCGGCCATCAGCGTCTCGCGCTCCGCCTTGCGCATCTCGTCGGCCGGCATGGCCTGACCGAAGGAGATCGTCGCCGACTTCACCCAGCCGCCGCAGGCGCAGTGCGGCACGATCCGGTCCTTCTCGAAATCCACGCGCAGCGAATCGATCTCATAGCGCGTGCCGCAGTCCAGGCAGTGGGCGTAGGTCGTGTTGCCGTGCAGTTCGATCACCTTGGCGTCCGGAATGCCGGAATCCTGGTGTAGCCCGTCGATATTCTGCGTGATCACGCAGGACGCCTTGCCGCGTCGGATCAGCTCCGCCACCGCGCGATGGCCGCGATTTGGCGTTGCCGCGCGCAGGGTCGGCTCCATCTCAAATCGCCGGCGCCAGGTTTCGCGCCGAGCCTCATCGGAGCGCATGAAGTCCGAGAAGTCGATCGGTCGCTGTTTGGTCCACACCCCGCCAGGGCTGCGGAAGTCCGGGATGCCTGACTCCGTGCTGATCCCAGCGCCGGTGAACAGCACGACCCGGTCCGCGTCCTCGATCATGTGGGCGAGTTCGCTCAGTTCTGCGTCCATCGGCGGCGTCCTTCTGACGGCTTTGGCGTAAGGGACCTGCGCTGATACTATCCGACTTTCAGGTCCGGAGTCAGGGGTAGGGGCTATGGCGGAGCGGAAGATGCTGCGGCTCGGCGCATTCATGCGCCCGGTGGGAATCCACACCGCCTGGTGGCGCTATCCCGGCGCGTATCCCGATGCGAACTTCAACTTCAAACACCTCGTCCGGTTCATCCAGACGCTGGAGCGCGGCAAGTTCGACGCATTCTTCATGGCCGATCACCTGGCCGTGCTGAACATGCCGATGAACGCATTGAAGCGCAGCGCGACGAACACCTCGTTTGATCCGCTGACCCTGCTGCCGGCGCTGGCCGTGGTTACCGAACGGATCGGCCTGATTGCCACGGCGTCCACCACGTTCAACGACCCGTACCATATCGCCCGCAAGTTCGCCTCGCTGGATCACATCAGCAACGGCCGCGCCGGCTGGAACCTGGTGACGACGTCGAACCCCGACGCCGCCCTGAACTTTGGCCTTGATGAGCATGTCGAGCATGGCGAGCGATACGACCGCGGCCGTGAATTCTACGATGTCGTCACCGGGTTGTGGGACAGCTGGGCGGACGATGCCTGGGTGCGCGACCAGGAGAGCGGCATTTTCTTCGATCCGGACAAGCTGCACGTGCTGAACCACAAGGGCCCGCACTTCAAGGTTCGTGGCCCGCTGAACCATGCGCGGCCGGTGCAGGGCTGGCCGGTGATCGTGCAGGCCGGCGCATCGGACGCGGGCAAGCAGATTGCCGCCGAAACCGCGGAAATGGTGTTTGCCGCCGGCGGTCCGATTGCCGCGGCGCGCGACTTCTACGCCGACGTGAAGGGCCGCATGGTGAAGGTCGGCCGCGATCCGGACCATCTGAAGATTCTCCCCGGCGTGCTGGTGGTGGTGGGTGAAACCAGGGCAGAGGCGCAGAAGAAGAAGGATCTGCTCGACAGCCTGGTGCATCCGGACAGCGGCATTGCCTCGCTGTCGATCGCGCTGGGCTGCGATGCATCGCAGTTCGACCTGGATGGTCCGCTGCCGGACATTCCCGAAACGAACCAGAGCAAGTCCGGCCGCCAGCGGGTGATCGACCGCGCGCGGCGCGACAACCTCACGGTGCGGCAACTGGCGCAGATCGCCGGCGCCTATGGCGGGTTGTCGATGGTCGGCACACCGGCGCAAATTGCCGATGAGATGGAGGAGTTTCTGTTCACCGACGCCTGTGACGGGTTCAACATCATGTTCCCGTATGTCCCCGGCGGTTTGGACGATTTTGTTGACCTGGTCGTGCCGGAACTGCAGCGGCGGGGGCTGTTCCGAAAGGAATACGAAGGCACCACCCTACGCGACCATCTCGGCCTGCCGCGGCCCAAGAACCAGTTCTTCCCGGGCTGAGGCACACCCGGTGCGCGTTGAGGCTCACCGGCCGCCGTGGCCATCTTCGTTCATCGATGTTCATCGGCGGTTAAGCCACCGGGGCCGCACCGCCAGCGCTCCGATGGTCTGGGACACAAGAAATAGAACCGCCGATGAACGCCGATAAACGCCGATGCGCGGCCTATTGGAGGCGCCCGGCATCTCCCGATCCGTGCCCGTCGGTTGCCTTCGAGCTATGTCGGGCCGCGGCGCTCGCGTCTGCGAAGGGGTGTTCCTTGCCGTTCTCAAGCGGCATGCGGATCGGCTCTGCTGGGATGAGTAAAGCCGGTGGCTCGAGCCGAACGATAGCGGCGACGATCGTTGTCCGGGTCTTGTGAAATAAGAGGGCAGATTATGTCAGCGACACCACTCCGCGGCCTGCGGGTGCTGGAGTTTAGCCACACCGTCATGGGCCCGACCGCAGGCTTGATCCTGGCCGAACTCGGTGCCGACGTGATCAAGGTCGAGCCGGTGCCGAAGGGCGACCACACCCGCAGCCTGGGTGGGTTCGCCGCCGGGTTCTTCGCTGCGTTCAGCCGCAACAAGCGCAGCCTCGCGGTGGACCTGAAGAAGCCGGAAGGGCAGGCCGTGATTCGCGCCCTGATTCCGACCATCGACATTGTACTGGAGAATTACGGTCCGGGAACGATGGAACGGCTGGGCTGCGGCTATGGCGACCTTGCGCCATTGAACGATCGGCTGATCTACCTGGCGTTGAAGGGCTATCTCGCCGGCCCTTATGAACACCGCCCGGCGTTGGACGAGGTGGTGCAGTTCCAGACCGGCCTCGCCTTCATGACCGGCCCGATCGGCCAGCCGCTGCGCGCCGGCGCTTCGGTGATCGACATAATGGGCGCGGTGTTCGGCGTTATCGCCGTGCAGGCGGCCCTGCGGGAGCGCGACCTGACCGGCAAGGGACAGCGCGTCAGCAGCGCGTTGTTCGAAAGCGCTGCCTTCCTCATGAGCACGCACATGGCCGGCATGGTCGCCACCGGACTCGAAGCCAGGCCGATGCCCGCTCGTCGCGGCGCCTGGGCGATCTACGAAGTCTTCAAGTGCGCCGGCGACGGCCAGTTGTTCATCGGCGTTACCTCCGACCAGCAATGGGCGCGATTCGTCGAGGAGTTCGGCCTGCAGGACCTCGCCGCCGACCCGCGCCTGGCGACGAACGTGATGCGCCTGGCGGAGCGGTCCTGGCTGATCCCGGCGCTGCAGGAAATCATCGCCCGCTATACGCAGGATGACGTGCAGGCGCGCTGCGAGCGGGCGAATGTGTCGTGGGCACCTGTCGGGCAGCCGGGAGATCTCTTTAGTGACCCGCATCTGTTGGCGACCGGCGGACTGCTGGACGTAATGATTTCGCGCCTCGGCGGCACTGGTGGCACACCGGCCAAACTGCCGGCGCTGCCGGTGGAGTTCGGACTGGAGCGCGCAAGGCCCGGGGTCAGGATGCAGTCGCCGCTGATGGGCCAGCATACCGCCGCGGTGTTGACCGAGGCGGGGTATACGGCAGAGCAGGTCGCCACCCTGGCAGCGAGTGGGGTGGTGATCACGGCGCGGGATTGATGTACTCGTCATGGCGGGCGAAGGCCTGCCATCCACGCCTTCAAGGAGTTTGATCACGCGGTGACAGTGCCAGTGTAAACAAAGGCGTGGATGGCGAGCCTTCGCCCGCCATGATCACGGGGCGGCGGGCCGCCCGGCATGATAAGGGTCGGTGGCACACCGGCCGGCTGAAAATTCGGGGGACATCATTTCCAGATCGCTCGTTCTTGCCGTCGCGAACCAGAAGGGCGGCGTCGGCAAGACCACCACCGCCGTCAATCTCGCCGCCGCCCTCGGGCTGGCCGGCGTGCCAACACTGCTGATCGACATGGACCCGCAGGGCAACGCCTCCACCGGCCTCGGCGTAGAGCGCAGTGAGCGCTACAACGGCACATACACCTTGCTGATGACCGGCAAGCCGGATGAGAACACCATACGGACGACCGCCGTGCCCAACCTGTCGCTGATCGCGTCCGATATCGACCTCGCCGGGTCGGAGGTCGAACTGGTCAATCGGGACAAGCGGGAGTTCCATCTGAAGCAGGCACTTGCCGGCTCCGCGGTGTTCGCCGGCTTTCGCGTCATCCTGCTGGACTGTCCGCCCGGACTGGGACTGCTGACTCTGAACGCGCTGGTCGCCGCCAACGGCGTGGTCGTCCCGCTGCAGGCGGAATTTTTCGCCTTGGAGGGAATCAGCAGCCTGATGCATACGATTGAGGCTGTGCGGCGTCGATTCAATCCAGGGTTGCGGCTGGCTGGAATCCTGCTCACGATGTTCGACCGCCGCAACAGCCTGTCCGGCCTGGTAGAGAAGGACGCACGCGAGCATTTTGGGGATTGGGTATTCGACGTCATGATCCCGCGTAACGTCCGCGTTTCGGAGGCTCCAAGCCATGGCAAGCCGGTGCTGACCTATGATGCCAAGTCGGCCGGCGCCGAGGCCTATGCCGCGCTGGCCACCGAGGTCCTCAGGAAGGAGGCCATCATGATCCCGCACCAGGCGAACGGCGCATGAGCAAAGCACCCCCGCGGCTCGGCCGTGGCCTGTCGGCCCTGCTGGGTGACGCATCCCTGCGGCCGAACGTCGAGCCGGGCGTCATGGTGGTGAAGACGCCGGTGGACCAGATCGACGCGAACCCGTTCCAGCCGCGCAGTGAGTTCGACCAGGCGGAGTTACAGAGCCTCGCCGACTCGATCCGTACCCAGGGGCTGCTGCAGCCAATCCTGATCCGTCCGCACCCGTCCGCGATCGGACGCTACCAGATCGTCGCCGGGGAGCGGCGGTTCCGCGCCTCGGTTCTGGCCGGCGTGACGGAAATTCCCTCGATCCTGCGCGAGACGAACGACAACGACGCAGCCGTTCTGGCGCTGGTGGAAAACCTGCAGCGGCAGGACCTGAACCCGATGGAAGAGGCGGAAGGCTATCAGCGGCTGCTGCACGATTTCGGCCTGACGCACGAATCCCTCGGCTACGCCGTCAGCAAGTCCCGGGCGCATATTGGCAACGTGGTGCGCCTGCTGAAGCTGCCAGACCCGGTGAAGCAGAAGGTGCGCGCCGGCGCGCTGTCCTTTGGCCATGCGCGGGCGCTGATCGCCTATCCGCAGCCCGAGGCGCTGGTGGATCAGGTGCTGAAGCGTGGCCTGTCGGTGCGCCAGACCGAACAGCTTGTTGCCCGGAAGGTTTCGGAGCGGACGAACGGGCCAAAGTCCAAGGCGAAGCACGTCGATCTGGTCGACATGGAGCGCCGCATCGCCGACGCCACCGGCTATCGTGTGACAATTACCACCGGTCGCGGCGGCAGCGGTGAGGTGCGCATTGCTTTCTCCGACCTGTACCAGCTCGAGGATATCGTGGATCGGTTGGTCCGCGAACCAGCATTGCAGTCCTAGCGGACGGCCGCGCCGGTGTCGGATCTCCCGGACAAGGAGCTGCGCGCCGCGGAGGAAATCGTGCAGGCGATCGTGCGGCACCCGAGCTATCGGGAAGCCGACCGGGATGTGGATTTTCTCGACAGGCCGGAGACGCGCGGTGTCCGGCTGCAGCTCGATTACCTGAAGGCCGAACTGCTGATGCGCGAGTATGGTGTCGCGCATACCATTGTCGTGTTCGGCGGCACGCGTGTGATCGAGGCGGCGGCGGCACGGCGCCAGCTTGCGGCGTATGAGACGGCGCTGGCCGCTGATCCCGGAAATGAGGCGCTGCAGACGCGCGTTGCCGTTGCTCGACGGGTTTGTGCCAACAGCCGCTACTACGACATCGCCCGCCGTTTTGCCGCTCTGGTCAGCGAAGTATCAGGCTGCGGTCGGGACGGGCGCATCCTGGTGATGACCGGCGGCGGTCCGGGGATCATGGAGGCGGCCAACCGCGGCGCACGCGACCAGGGCTGCCAGTCGATCGGGCTGAACATCACACTGCCGCATGAGCAGTTCCCGAATCCCTATGTTGCGCCGGAGCTGTGTTTCAGCTTCCATTACTTCGCCATCCGCAAGCTGCATTTCGTGCTGCGCGCGCGGGCCCTGGTGGTGTTTCCAGGCGGCTACGGCACGCTGGACGAGTTGTTCGAGATCTTGACCCTGGTGCAATCGGGCAAGCTGGTGCCGTTGCCCATCATCCTGGTCGGCGAGGACTATTGGCGCCGCTTGTTCAATCCTGACGTGCTGGTCGAGGAAGGCATGATCGAGCCGGTTGACCGGACGCTGTTCTCCTTTGCCGAAACGGCGGAAGGCATCTGGGCGGATATCCTGGCATGGTATGAGCGGGCTGGGGCGCCCTTACTGGCGCCGGAGGAGGCGCCTCGGTGAGGCTGACATTTCATGGGGCGGCGCGGACCGTCACTGGCTCGTGTCATCTGGTGGAGGCCGCCGGCCGCCGTGTTCTAATCGATTGCGGATTGCTGCAGGGCAGCCGGGCGGTGGAGGAGGAGAATGCCGAACCGTTCGGTTTTGACGCCGCCTCGATAGACACGGTGCTGCTGACGCATGCGCATCTGGACCATTGCGGACGGCTGCCGCTGCTGGTGAAGCGTGGATTTCGTGGCCGCATCGTCACCACCGCCGCCACCCGAGACCTCGCCCGGATCGTCCTGCTGGATTCGGCAAATCTGCAGGAGGAGGAGACGCGGCGCCACAACCGCCAGGCCCGCCGATCGGCCAAGGGGCGCGGCGAAGCGGAACCGCTGTATTCGTTGATCGACGCGCTGGACGCGCTCGACAGCTTCGACGGCAGCGCCGTTTACGGGCGGGCGGTGACGCTTGCCGATGGGCTGCGCGCCACGTTCCACGACGCCGGCCATATCCTGGGCTCCGCGAGCATCCTGCTGGAGGCGGATGAGCGACGCGGCGGCCGGTCCGTGCTGTTCTCGGGCGACATCGGCGGTCCTGGCCATCCGCTGCTGGGTGACGCGGCGCCGCCGCCGCGGGCGGATGCGGTGGTGATGGAGACGACTTACGGCGACCGTTGTCACCGGCCGTATGCCGATTCGATCGCTGAGTTCTACGAAGCGATCCAGGACACCTTTTCCCGTGGTGGCAACGTCATCATTCCCACCTTCGCGCTGGAGCGGGCGCAGGAAATCCTGTTTGCGATCCGGCAGGGCATTGCCGACGGCAAACTCCAGCGATCGGTGCAGGTGTTCCTGGACTCGCCGATGGCGATTTCGGCGACCGAGATTTTCCGCCGCCATTCGGAGTGCTGGGGACCGGAGCTGGCGGAGCAATTCGGCCATGGCCGCGACCCGTTCGCCGTGCCGGGGCTGCACGTCGTGCGGGACACGTCCGAGTCCATGGCGATCAACCGCATCGTTGGCGGGGCGATCATCATGGCCGGCTCCGGTATGTGCACCGGCGGGCGGGTGCGCCACCACCTGAAGCACAACCTCTATCGGCCGGATGCGGGGATCGTGTTCGTCGGCTTCGCCTCGCAGGGCACGCTGGCCCGCCGCATCATCGATGGCGCTCGGTCGGTCGACCTGTTCGGCGAGGAGATCCCCGTCCGAGCGCGGATTCACACCATCAACGGCTTCTCAGCCCACGCTGATCAGGCGGAACTGCTTGCGTGGCGGCAGTCGGTTTCGGGGGCAGGAACGACGTTCCTGGTGCACGGCGAGGCGGACGCTATGGCAAAGTTCGCGGCTCTAGTGCCGGAGGGACGGGTGGAAATGCCGGGGCTGCACCAAACGTTCAGCGTGTAGGGTAGCTCAAGGACCTCCGCGCCTCGCTCTAACTAAACTGGCCCTGGAGGAACCCCAGGGCCGGCAACGGACGCCACGATCGCGGGAGCTCTGCCCGCTTGATCGGCTTGACCGAGTAGTAGGGGGCGGGCTGGCGGGAACTCCGCAGGAAGTTGGCGTAGTCCTTGACCTGCTGTTCGCGCCACTCTCGGTCGGACAAGGCGGCGAGACGGGACGAAAATACGGCGGCGATCCGCGTTGTGCGGCCGATCGAGGCGATGACCGCCCAAAGCTGGTCATCGCGATAGTGGTTCAGACTCACGGGCTCAACCATGGGACTGAAGGCTGGCGTGTCCGGCGGCGGAGATCAAGGGGTCTTTGACACCCACCCGGTGCGCCTGGCGAAAGCCACGCGGCCCGATCTGGCACGTCTCCGCCGCTATCGGTCGCCGGGAGGCTGGTTACAATGTTGCCGGGCTTGCCCTGTAGTACAGCGTGCGCGGAGGCTGATCACGAGCGACATCCCGGCACCGCCGATTGCCGGCGACGTCCTTGCGACGTTGCGATCCCATGAAGGGAGCCTGCGCGACGCGGGTATTCTGCACCTCGCATTGTTCGGATCGGTCGCGCGGGGCGAAGCAGGTACGGAAAGCGATATCGACTTACTCGCCGTGCTGGACAAGACCAGGCGTGTCGACCTCTTCAGGCTCGTTGAACTGGAGGAGCATCTCGCATTGCTCCTGGGCAGGCGAGTGGACCTTATCACAGCGCCGATTGAAAAGCCTCGGGTCCGGGCGCGGATTGAGCGGGACCGGCTGAATGCCTTTTAAGTATCCAGCGGATGAATGGCTTGAGACATCTTGTATTATGCTGAGCTCGTTCAGACGTATATTGGTGATCTGGACAGGATGATTTCGAACGGAATGGCTTGGTCCGTGATGCCGTAGAACGCTGTCTCGAGCGAATTGTGACGCTGCGTATTGCCTGGGAGCGGAGGGCGAATCAATTCTTCCTGGTCAGCCATTGCATGAAATCGAGCCATGGGGAATCGCCTCCGCCACGCCTACAATCGTATCGACATTGGCGTCGTCTGGGATAGGGTGCAATTGCGCCTTCCATCGCTGGTGGAAGCGCCCAGGTGGGTCTAGTGCGGCTGGGCTCGACCGGCGGCGCGCCCTGACGCCATCGCCCCAGAGCCGCATCTCTCGACACCCCCACCCCCGCACGCTAGCCTCCCCGCAAACGCCAAACAGGGGAATGCCAAGCCATGAGCGGAGAGAACTGCCTCACCGGACTGAAAATCCTGGACCTGACCCAGTTCGAAGCCGGACCGTCCTGCACCGAGGCGCTGGCCTGGATGGGCGCCGACGTGGTGAAGGTCGAGAACCCCGGCGTCGGTGATCCCGGTCGCTCGGTCGCCGGCAAGGTGGCGCACGACGCGTTCTATTTCCTGCAGTACAACGCCAACAAGCGCTCCATCGCCGTCAACCTGAAAGACCCGCGCGGCCTGCAGATCGTCAAGGACCTGGCGAAGAACGCCGACGTGATGATCGAGAATTTCGCCCCCGGCGCGATCGAGCGCCTCGGCCTCGGCTACGACATCATCAAGGCGATCAACCCCGGCATCATCTATTGCCAGGTGAAGGGCTTCGGCACCGGCAGCCCGCATGAGAACAACCTCGCCTTCGACATGATCGCCCAGGCGGTCGGCGGCCTGATGTCCATCACCGGCGAAGAGGACGGTCCGCCCTGCAAGCCCGGCGCAACGATCGGCGATACCGGCACCGGCATGCTGATGGCGATCTCCATCCTCGCCGCGTATGTGCGCAAGCAGCGCACCGGCCAGGGCGAGCATCTGCAACTCGCCATGCAGGACTCCATCCTGCACTACATCCGCAACGCCTTCACCTATACAGAGCGCACCGGCAAGGTGGCGCCGCGCGCCGGGTCGAAGACGGTGGGCGGCGGCAACCCACCAATCGGCGTCTACCCGTGCAAGGGCGGCGGCCCGAACGACTACGTCTACATCTACACCAGCGCCGCCAACCCGCAGCATTGGGACCGCCTGCTGAAGGTGATGGGCCGCGAGGACCTGATTGGCGACCCGAACTACTCCACGCCCGAAGCCCGCACGGAACGCCGCGAGGAAGTCGACGCCATTGTCTCTTCCTGGACGCGGCAGCATGACAAGCATGAGGCGATGCGCCTGGTCGGCAGCGCCACCATCCCGGCCGGCGCCGTGCTCGACACCTGCGAACTCATGGCCGACAAAAATTTCCAGGAACGTGGCATCCGCCAGACCATGAAGCACCCCAAGGTCGGCGACTATGTCATGAGCGGGTGGCCCGTCCGCTTCGGCGGCGCCACCCCGCCGGTCGGCCCGGCGCCGTTGCTGGGTGAGCACGGCGCCAACGTCCTCGGCGATTGGCTGAAGATGGAAGGCAGCGCCATCGAGGAGCTGAAGTCCGCCTCGGTGATCGGCTGATGGCGCGGCAGTACTGCATCGTCGAGGACCAGGGCCCGCTGCGCATCGTTACGCTCAACCGGCCCGAGGTCTACAACGCGCTCCACGCCGACGCGAACGACGAACTCGCCGAGGTGTGGGACGAGTTCGCCGCCCGCGACGACCTGTGGGTCGGCATCATCACCGGGGCCGGGGACAGAGCCTTCTCGGCTGGCAATGATCTGAAGGTGCAGGCGGCGGGCAAGCGGCGGCCGAACGGCCCGCGCGGCTTCGCCGGCATCTGCCACCGCTTCGACCTGTTCAAGCCGATGATCGCCGCGGTCAACGGCTTTGCCATGGGCGGCGGGTTCGAGACGGCACTGGCCTGCGACATCATCATCGCTGCCGAGAATGCCACCTTCGCCCTGCCGGAACCGCGCGTCGGCCTGATTGCCGGCGGTGGCGGCGTGCACCGTCTGCCGCGGATGATCCCCATGAAGAAAGCGATGGGGATGATCCTGACCGGCCGCCGCGTCCAGGCCAGGGAAGGGTTCGAACTCGGCTTCGTCACCGAGGTGGTGCCGGAAGGCCAGGCGCTGGAAGGGGCTAAGCGCTGGGCTGCCCAGATCCTGGAATGCTCGCCGAAAGCGGTGCGCGCGTCGAAGCAGGCGTCCTATCTGGGCCTGGACGAGCAGAAGCTGGAAACGGCGATGCGCACGATCTACCCGGCGCAGCAGGAGAACATCGACAGCCAGGACTACATCGAGGGTCCCAAGGCCTTTGCCGAGAAGCGCAAGCCGGACTGGAAGAACCGCTAGCCCGCAAGCCCGCGGCGGCGTAGGCTGGCCGGTATGGGGCGGGCCAGCCCTGCCGGACTGGCCCGGCCGCTGAAGGGAGCGACGGTCTACCATGTCCCAGCCTGTCCCTGCTGCAGCGCCGGCTTGGAGTGCGTTGCGTGCGTCGTGGTTGAGTGTTGTTGTTTTCGCCGGTGTGGGCGGTAGCTTCCTGCTCGCCTGCTCGATGCCCTTCGTTGCTGTCGCCAGCATCGCAGCACTGACCATGCACTGGATCGATGGCATAGCGGCCGTGCTGCTGGTCTGGCTGGCCAATCAGGCAATTGGCTTCGGGCTGTCCTATTATCCCTGGACACTTGATGGCTTGGTCTGGGGTACTGTGACCGGCCTCGCTGCCCTCGCCGCACTGGGCGCCGCGGCGGCTTTTGCCTCGCCGCGGCCGGTGCGGCTTGGTTTCAGCCTGCCCTTCGTTGCGGCCTTCGCCGGCTATCAGCTTGTGCTGTATGAGGCTGGCACATGGCTGAATGCAGACCCTGCCGCTTTTTCGCTGGCGGCGCTGCGGCAGGCCTTCGTCGTCAACCTCATCGCCTTCGCCGCACTGCTGATTCTGCATGCGATTGCACGGGCTCTTGGCCGGACCAATCCGCAGACACCATACCGCTTCGCCTGACCCCGAGGCTGGCGCCGCCGGCGCCACATCAACACACGGGGGCTAATACAGGCGAACCCAGCCACCCGGTGCCGCAACCCTGGACCCTCCGGCGGAAGCCCGCCACACTCGTCCCTCGAATCAACCGGCGGGACGAACCCGCCCGTGTCCAGGAAAGCCCAATTCGATGCCTCAGCCCGATTGGCGCCGCATGCCGGCCCAACCATCGGCGACCCGACTGCGCCGTTTGCTAAAGCCCGCGGCATGAGCACCACTGCTGCCCCGGCTGTGCTGCCGCGTCGTACCTCGGACCTGCTGTACGGAGTCACCGCCGCCGTCTCCTTCAGCATCGCCGACATCCTGCTGAAGGTGGTGTTCCTCTCCGGCATGGATGCGCTGTCGCTGGCCGGCCTGCGCGGCGTCGTGGTGGTGCTGTTCTTTATGGTCTGGCTGCGCGTTGGTCGGCCGCCGCGCCGGCATACGCCCCGTGAGCGTCTGATCGCGCTGGGCATCGGCCTGCTGTTCTCCGTCACCATGTTCGGCCTGCTGGAGTCGATTGCGCTGCTGCCGGTGTCGATCGCGATCCTGGCATATTTTGTTTATCCGCTGCTGACCGGTCTTGCCGGCGCGGCGACCGGCGTTGATCGCGTCGGCTGGCGCGCCCTGCTGGCCGCGTTTGCCGCGTTCATCGGCCTTGGTCTGATGCTCGGGTTCCACCTGGAGTATCTGGCGCCGCTTGGCCTCGCCTGCGCCTTCATAGCCGCCATCGCCCGTGTCGTGACGCTGCTGATGACACGCGCCTATCTGAACCAGGCCGATGCCCGCCTGACCACCTGGTACTCGATGGTGCCGTCGACCGCCGTCTACCTCGTTGCGATTGCGATCATTGGCCAATTCAGCATGCCGCAGTCGCTGGCCGGATGGGGGGCGTTCCTCGGCGTCACGATCACCACGACTCTGTCGACGCTGCTGATCTACATCTCTACCGCCCGCATCGGCCCGTTCCGTACCGCTCTGATTATGAACCTGGAGCCGTTGCTGACCACGCTGTTCAGTATGCTGCTGCTGGGTGAGACACTGACGCTGACCCAGGGCGCCGGCGCCGCGCTGATGATTGCCTCGCTTATTGCGTTCCAGCTCGTCCGCACGCGGTGACCGGACAATTGCGTCCCGGGCTTGCGCCGCGGCGCAAGCCGCTCTGGCAGCCGTGCGGCCAAGGTGATAGGCACGGCGCCGACTAAAACAGCCGGAGACAGCACGCATGGCCGCAATCGCCGACATCACCGCCCGCGAAATCCTCGACAGCCGGGGCAACCCGACGGTGGAGGTGGAGGTGCTGCTGGAGAGCGGCGCCACTGGACGGGCCGCGGTGCCGTCAGGCGCCTCGACCGGCGCGCATGAGGCGGTCGAGCTGCGTGACGGTGACAAGTCCCGCTACGGCGGCAAGGGCGTGCTGAAAGCGGTCGCCAATGCGCAGGGCGAGATTCTCGATGCCATCGCCGGGATCGATGCCACGGAGCAGGTGGCGATCGACAACATCATGATCGACCTGGACGGGACGCCGAACAAGGGCCGCCTTGGCGCCAACGCCATCCTTGGCGTGTCGCTGGCCGTGGCCAAGGCCGCGGCAAACGACCTCGCGCTGCCATTGTATCGCTATGTCGGCGGCGCCTATGCGCGGACGCTGCCGGTGCCGATGATGAACATCGTCAACGGTGGCAAGCATGCCGATAATCCCATTGATATTCAGGAATTCATGATTCAGCCGATTTCCGCGCCGACGGTGGCCGACGCCGTGCGCATGGGGTCGGAAGTCTTCCAGGTGTTGAAGAAGGAGCTGCACGATGCCGGCCACAACACCAATGTCGGTGACGAGGGCGGCTTTGCGCCGGACCTGAAATCGGCCGACGAAGCCCTGGGCTTCATCGCCAAGGCGGTCGAGAAGGCCGGCTACCGCCTGGGTGAGGACATCACCTTCGCGCTGGATCCGGCCTCCACCGAGTTCTTCAAGGACGGCAAGTATCATCTGGAAGGTGAAGGGAAGATCCTCGATGGCGAGGGCATGGTGAAGTATTACGCCGATCTGTGCGCGCGCTATCCCATCAAGTCGATCGAGGACGGCTGCGCCGAGGACGACTGGGACACCTGGAAGCTGCTGACCGACACCATCGGGGACAAGGTCCAGCTGGTCGGCGATGATCTGTTTGTCACTAACCCGGAACGCCTGCGCCGCGGTATTGCCCTAGGGTCGGCGAACGCCATCCTGATCAAGGTGAACCAGATCGGCACGCTGTCGGAGACGCTCGAGGCCGTGGAACTCGCGCATCGTGCGGGCTGGAATGCGGTCATGAGCCACCGCTCCGGCGAAACCGAAGACGCCACGATTGCCGACCTCGCCGTGGCGACCAATTGCGGGCAAATCAAGACCGGCAGCCTTGCCCGCAGTGACCGGACGGCGAAGTACAATCAACTCATCCGCATCGAAGAGGGTCTCGGCAAGGCAGCCCGCTATGCCGGCCGTACCATTCTGCGCGCGTAGCCGCAGCATCCGAGCACGTGATCCTGGTTGCCGTCCGCGGCAGCCAGGGTGCTTAGGCCGCCGTACCAGCCGATGCGGCAATTCTCCCTAGGCAGCAACGTTTCGTTAAGAAATCTGTGCGTGACTCCGTACCCATCGATGGGATGCGGAAGCGCGCCACGTATGACTGAGACCCAGCTGCAACCGTCCTCCGCCGGTCCGTCCACGCGTGAGGCCGCAACCCTGGTCAACCGTCCGCTGCTGAGCAGCCGGGAGCGGTGGCAGGACCTGGTGCTGCTGGGCGCCGATCTCGCCTTCGAAACGAATAACAAGGGCCGGTTCACCTTCGTTGCACCTGGCAACGCACTTGGCTGGCCGTCCGGCACCTTGGTTGGACAGCCGTCAGCACTCGTCCTGGACCCCGCGGCTCGTTCCATCAGCTTCAATCCGTTCCGCGCGAACCAAGCGGCGCGGGCCGGTAAGACCTGGGTCCGCCGTTACGACGGCAGCACGGCGTGCCTGTCGTTCTCCACCGCGCCGCTGATAGGTGCAAACGGGCGCCCCGCCGGCACACGCGGCATCGGTTTCGATGTCACCCAATACCACCTGCACGCCTCACGGATCGCCGGCAGTCTTCGGCGCGGCGAGGTACTGGATTTTATCCTGTGGGGTGTCGCGCAGGAGGTGATGGCGCCGCGCATGATGGATGCGGCTCTCGCCGCCCTGGTGAATGCGCTGGCAGCGGATGGCGCTGCGGTGGTCGCTGCCCACTTGGATGGCCGTTCGGAGTTGATGCACCTCGCCGGGGCCGGGTGTGAAACATTGTGGTCGACGGCTATCGATCTTGCTGTGCAACACGGAATTGAGCCGACCCAGACCGTAACGCTGGACGGGCGCGCCCTGCTGGCGGTCGGCTGCAAGACGCGCTTTGATGCTCGGGCGGCGCTCGCTGTGTGGCGCAGCACCGATCCGCGTCCCTGGGACAAGGACGATATCCTGCTCGCGCGGTCCGCCGGCGGGATCATCCGCATGATCCTGGAGCACGAGGCCATTCAATATGAGATGGGCAAGCAGGCGCGCACCGACCCGCTGACGGGGCTTCTCAATCGCCGAGCCTTCATGGAGGAGATGCATCGCCACACCGACCGCCTGGACCAGGAAGGCCTTCCGGGCACGCTGATGTTCGTGGATATGGATTGTTTCAAGTCGGTCAATGACCGGTTCGGGCACGAGGTTGGCGATCAGGTCCTGATGACGGCCGCCGCCCTGCTACGCGATCTGGTCCGCCCCACCGACCTCGTCGGGCGCTTTGGCGGCGATGAATTCGCGGTCTGGATGAGCGGAGCTGATCATCTGACAGCCGCAGAGCGGGCAGAGCGTTTGCGCTGCGAGGCGCCGGTGGAATTGGCGGCGCAGGTGCCGGAGCCGGTTTCCGGTCTTGGGCTGTCGATCGGTATCGCCACCCGCCGTCCCGGGAGCCACGAACCGATCGACAGCCTTATCCGGCGCGCGGATGAGGCTATGTACGAGGTCAAGCGCGGCGGCCGCGGCCACTGGCGCGTCTCTCTCCTGCGCGGTGACTGATGCCTGTCGACGAAGCCACCCGCGTCAGGAAGAGCGCCAGCAAAGCCGCTGACCGGGATGTCCTGGCAATCCTGGTCGCGGACCCCGCGGTCACGGTGCGGGCGACGCTGGCCCTTAATCCAGTCGCGCCGCCAGAGGTCGATGCGGCGCTAGCCTGCGATCGGGATGAACGGGTGCGTGCGCTCTTGGGCCGTAAGCTCGCGGCGCTGGTGCCGACCTTGAACGACGAAGCACAGGCCGTCCTCAGGCAGCACACGCTCACCATCCTGAAGCAATTGGTCGCCGACGAAGCAGAGCGGGTACGGGCTACCATCGCGGACGTGCTGAAGTCGATGCCGGAGGCGCCGCGCAACCTGATCCTGGCGCTGGCCCATGATCCGAAAATCATGGTCTGCGAGCCGGTGATCCGCTTTTCGCCAGTGCTGACATCAGAGGATCTGATTGCGCTGATCGTCGCTGCGCCAACGCCGGACACCATTACGGCCGTTGCGCGCCGTCCCGCGCTCGATGCCCGGGTCTCCGAGGCTATTGTACAAGCGGCACACTCGGACGCTATCGCGGCCTTGCTGGAGAATCCCGCAGCACAGATCATAGAGGCAACGCTCGACGCCCTGGTGGCACGCGCTGCCAGAGAGGTGGCGTGGCAGGAACCGCTGGTCCGGCGCCCGGCGCTGCCGCTCGCCGCAGCACGCCTGCTGGCCGAAACCGTTGCCGTGCATCTTCTCGAGGTGCTCAGCGCTCGTAGCGATCTGCCCGCGGCTTTGGAGGCGCAGGTGCGGGATCGCCTGCGGCGCGAGCGGCCGGCCGTTGAGAACGCCGAGAGGCCGGCCAAGCCGGAGTCCGAGATTGAAGCGGCCTGGAAGCGGGCGTGCCGCCTGCGTGATACGGGACAACTGACTGAGCAGACCTTTATCGACGTGGCGCGTCGCGGCGACGCTGGACTGCTCGGCGCCATGCTGGCCTTGAAGGCGAGTGTGGCCGCTGAAGTCGTGGAGCGGGCGGTGGCACTGCGCAGCCCAAAGGGACTGATTGCCCTGGCCTGGCGCGCCGGCTTGTCCATGCGGTCCGCCCAGGCGCTGCAGATTGTGCTTGGGCGGCTGCCGCCAGATCAGATCATAGCTGCGCGTCCTGGCGCTGTCTTTCCGATGTCGCAACAGGAGATGCGCTGGCAACTGGAGTTCATGTTCCGGACCGGGCGTTAGACTGCCGACACCTACGCGAACGCCCCTGGCGCTGATCGTTACTATGCCGGCGCGGACCAGCTCATGGTGCAATGGCGACGCTTGCAGTCACTGGCACCCGGCCCTGCGGGCCGGCGCCGTGCGGACACTGGTGGCATTGCGTCACCCGCGGTGGTTCAGGGTCAACGCAACATACAGGATGGTGCGGGACCAGTGGATGGCCGGTCCAAGCTGATTAGCGCTTGATCAGGGTCCCTGGCCCAGCCTCGGTGAACAACTCCAGCAGGCAGGCATGCGGCACCCGACCGTCCAGGATGACCGCCCCCTTGACGCCTTGGCGAACCGCCTCGACACAGCACTCCACCTTCGGGATCATGCCCCCGGTGATCGTGCCATCGGCAACACGCTCCTCGACCTCCTGCAGCGTCAGGCTTGGAATGAGCCGCTTCTCCTTGTCCAGCACGCCCGGCACGTCGGTCAGCATCAGCAGCCGCGTGGCGTTCAGTGCGCCGGCGACAGCGGCGGCGACGGTATCGGCGTTGATGTTATAGCTCTGGCCATCCGCGCCGACGCCGACCGGCGCGATCACAGGCACCAGCCCTCCGCCGGTCAGGGCATGGATCACCCGCGCGTCGACTGACGTCGGCTCACCGACGAAGCCAAGGTCGAGGGGCACTTCCTGCTTCGTCTCCGGGTCAATCCGGGTGCGCTGCGCCTTGCTGGCACGGATCATGGACCCGTCCTTGCCGCAGATACCAACCGCCAAGGCGCCGGCCTTGGTGATCAGGTTGGCGACGTATTTGTTGACTGTGCCGGCCAGCACCATCTCCACCACATCCATCGTGGCCTGGTCCGTCACGCGAAGCCCGTCGATGAAGCTCGACTTCACATCAAGCCGCTTCAGCATCGCATTGATCTGCGGCCCGCCGCCATGTACCACGACCGGGTTGATCCCGACCTGCTTCAGCAGCGCGATGTCGCGGCCGAACTGCTCTGCCAGCGCCTCTTCGCCCATGGCGTGGCCACCGTACTTCACCACGACGGTGGCGCCGGCATAGCGTCGAAGGAACGGTAGCGCCTGCGCCAACACACGGGCTTGCTGCGTTGCCGCCTCGATGTCGCCGGGCTGCGCCGAAGGAGTGGCTTGGAGTTTCTCGCTCATGCGCCGCGTGTATGGCGGGGGCGCAACGGCGGTCAAGTCGGGACTGTTCTGGTCGGCGTTAACCGTTTCGTAAGGCTTTCGGCCGATGCTCCGCCGACCAAGCGGATGATCGAGGAGGATCGCGTGCGCCAAATCCCTGTTCTGCGCCAGCCGGAAGGAATGAGTGGTGCTGTCATGGCGTCCGATGAGCCAGGACACCGCCAGGCCTCACGCGCGGGTCAGAGCGCCCGCATGCGTCTCGCCAGTCGGACGCTGGAGGCATTGCCGATCGCCGTCGCAGTCATCGATCGGAAGCTCATGCTCCGCTACTGGAACCTGCACGCCGCGAACCTGCTGAACCTACCGCCGCCGATGCGGGACGACGCACCGTCCCTGGTTGATGCGCTGCGTGCCGGTGGACGCATGTCGCAGCGCCAGGTCGGGCGAATCGTTTCGTATTGCGAAGCAACTATCGAGGAAGCGGCCAGTGTGCCGGCGACTTGGCTCCGCATCTCTCTCGGCCGGCAGCAACGCGTCATTCTCAAGTTGTACCCACTTGGCGGAGACCAGTGGATCATCGGTTTTGAAGAACCGCATCCGATCGGTGCGGCGCTGGCCAGCGGTGCTGACGCGATGATCGACCCGCTTACGGGCCTGTGCAATCGGCGGCACTTTTCCGAGACGCTCCATGACGTGCTGTCGAGTGCCGATGCAGGGAACCGCCACGCGGTTCTGCTGATCGACCTGGACCGGTTTCAAATGGTGAATGAGACGCTCGGACGCGCCATTGGCGATTCCCTGCTGGTGCTGGTCGCGCAGCGGCTGCAGCGTGAGACGCGGGACGATGACGTGGTCGCCCGTCTCGGCGGTGACGAATTCGCCATTCTGCAGCCGAACGGCGAACGCGCCGAAGCACTCGCGCGTCGGATTCTGGAAATGCTGGCGCGGCCCTTCATGCTGGAAGGCCACGTGGTGAACATTGGCGCCTGTATCGGCATTGCTCTGTTCCCGGAGCATGGCGGTTCCGCCGAGGCACTCCTGAAGCATGCCGAGGTGGCGCTGTTTGCGTCGAAGACAGCTGGTCGTCAGAACTGGCGGATGTTCCAGCCGGAGTTGGTACGCCGGACGTCGTCGCGCCGTGGTCTGGAGACGGACTTGCGAAACGCCCTGCCGCTCGGTGAATTTTCAGTGGCCTACCATCCGCAGTGTGACGCGGTGACACGACGCCTCTCCGGATTCTCGGTCGGGCCGCGCTGGACCAACCCGGCTCGCGGCTCCGTCCCGCCCGAGGTCTTCGTGCCCCTAGCGGAGGAGATCGGCTGTATCACCGACTTGCGCGAATGGCTGCTGAAGCGGGCCTGCTCCGACGCTGCCCGATGGCAAGTGTCGCTATCGATCTGCGTGGGCCTGTCGGCGGTGCAACTCAACGAGCCAGACCGTGTGTTGAAGACGGTGCGGGCGGCACTGGCAGCCTCGGGGCTGGCGCCGGCGCGACTGGAACTCGAATTCCCTGGCAACGCGCTGGCGGCGCGGGAGGGGCCGGTTATCGCGCTGATGGGCGAACTGCACAAACTGGGCGTGACACTCGGCATAAGCGGATTTGCGGCCGGCTGGGGGGCGTTGCGGCACCTGCGGACGTTCCCGTTCGATCACGTTCGCATCGACCGTCTGCTGGTCGCCGCGTTGCGGACCGATTCGGAGACGGCGGCGCTAGTGCGGGCCGTCACCGCGCTGGCCGCGGATCTTGGAATGATCTCGCTGGCCGACGGCGTCGATGCTGCGGACCAGGTGGCCGTCCTGGCAGAGCATGGCTGCAAACTGCTTGAGGGCGCGCTGGTAGGGGACGAAATGGATGCACCCGGCGTTATGAGCCTGCTGCGCCGTTCGGCGGCCGCATGAAGCGGGACGGAATGGCGGGCCCGCTTTACCGCCTCGTGTATTGCAGCCGGAACGGCGGAACATCATCAGAGAACCTGGCGCGCGAGGTTGAGGCGATCCTGGAGCCGGCGCGGCGGCGCAATGAAGGCGCGGGACTCACCGGCGCACTGCTGGCGTCGGCATCAGGCTTTGCGCAGGTGCTTGAAGGGCCGCGCGAAGCCATCGATCAGGCGTTCCAGCGGATCAGTGCCGACCCGCGTCATGCCGACGTGTCCGTGCTGACATTTGCGCCTGCGCCGCGCCGGCTGTTCCCGGACGCGCCACTGGCCTTCTGTGGGGATTTTCGCGCCGGTGCGTTGGATCCGCTGGCCGGCATTCTGGCTGATACGACGCGCGGCGATGACCGGGCGATGACCGGCGGGGACCTTCTGCGGCTGCTGGTGCGCCTCGTACGGGCAGATCGGGACTGGGCAGCCTGACCCCGGGTGAGACTTCCTGACGTCCGGCTTCAATGGCGGAGAGCACGCGAAAAAGCCGTAATCGCCATCAATGTCGGGCTGGAGCGGTCGTCGCGGCCATGAATTGCTCCGGTCTTAGCTCACCAACCGGAATAATAACGTCCGCCGGGACGTTCAGTCGTTTGGCCGAGGCGAGGATTGCCTCAGCATTCGGTGCTTCGTACAGGCAGTAGCTTTTTCTCTTGTCGGCGCTGAGGAAAGAATAAAGCCACTGCACGCCGATCTCGTCGTTCACCTGGCGGATATGCGCCGCATCTTCCGCGCTCAGTTCGACTTCTTCAGCAAAATTCCGTTCAATCAAAAATAGCGGCATGGCGTGTTCTCCATGTTCCGTAGCCTGGACGCGGATCAAACCGGTACAGTTCAAACAATCCAAATGGTGCACAAGCCACCTTGTCAATAAATAATAATACAACCCTTGCTAATGGTCACCTTATTCGGTCAGCCTCGGTGCCGGCTGGACGAACGGGGAGCGGTACGGCGAAGGGTGGCGGGCCATGCCATGACGGGTCATTCTGTGTCGGACATCTTCGTCGGGCGCCAGGTGGAGCTGGACAAGCTGCTGGAGGCCGCCGCCTCTGCGCGAACCGGACGCGGGCGGCTTGTCCTGGTGTCCGGCGAGCCCGGCATCGGCAAGACCCGTTTTGCCACCGAAGTCGCAAGTCTGATCGGCTTCCGTGTCTTGTGGGGCCGCTGCCATGAAGCCGCGGGCGCGCCGTCCTATTGGCCTTGGACCCAGGTGCTGCGTGACCCGCTGCACGATCCCGATACCGACGCACTTCGAGCCGATCTGGGTCCGGGTGCAGCTGATATCGCCGACATCGTGCCAGAACTTCGCGGCCGCTTGTCGGGGCTCGAGGCGTTGCCGCCAGCGCGCGATCCGGCCGAAGCGCGGTTCCGGCTGTTCGAGTCGCTGGCTCGCTTCCTGCTTGCCGTCGCACGACGCCAACCTTTGCTGGTCGTGCTCGACGACCTGCACTGGGCCGATGTGCCGTCTCTGCGGCTGCTGGAATTCCTCACTCCGGAACTCGCCACGGGCCGTATCCTCCTGGTGGGAGCCTATCGGGATACCGAACTATCGCGCCTGCATCCGCTGTCAGATGCACTCGGCGGCTTGACGCGTGAGGCGCATGTCGCGCGCCTGCGACTGACAGGTCTGGACGGCGAGGAAGTGCGGCATTTCGTCGCCCATGCTGCCGGCGTGATTCCCCCCGCCGCGCTAACCCATTCGATTCACCAGCAGACCGAAGGTAATCCGCTGTTTGTCCGCGAGGTCGTGAGCCTGTTGGCGGATCAGGGCTATTTCTCGGTCAATCCAGGCGCCACTCCCACGGCGTTGCGTATCCCGGAAGGCATCCGCGACGTTATCGGCCGGCGCCTGAACCGACTCTCGCCGGACTGCAACGCCGTTCTGACCCTGGCGGCGGTCGCCGGCCGCGGCTTTCCGGCAGAGGTTCTCGCCGAGGCCAGCGGCAAGCCCGAGGATGCTGTCCTGCACGTCCTCGATGAAGCGGTAGAGGCGCGCATCATTGAGGAAACAGCACCCAACCACTTCCAGTTCACCCACGCGCTGATCCGCGAAACGCTGTACGATGAGGTCCGCCCTGGCCAGCGTCGGCGCTTGCACCGGGCTGTCGGTGAAGCGGTCGAGGCAGCCACCAGGCGGGATCCAGGTCCCGTTCTGGCGGACCTCGTGCGGCACTTCCAGGCCGCCGGTGCGGAGCACGAGTTGCAGCGTGCTATCGTTTACGCGCTGCAGGCGGGCAAGCGCGCCAACGCCATGTTCGGCTTCGAGGACGCTGCGGCATTGTTCCAGGTAGGCCTCGACATGATCGAGCAGATCGCCGAACCGGACCGGCGGTTGCATGCTGAACTGCTGTACAATCTTGGCGAGACGGAACGCCGAGCCAATGACTATCCAGCCGCCTTATCGCGATTGCGAGATGCCGCACGGGTGGCGCGAGACGGGGGCTTCCTCGACATTCTCGCTGACGCGGCGCTGAGTTTCGAGACGGCGGTCTGGCGTTGGGGGCAGCCACCCAATCCGGAGACTGTCACATTCCTCGCGGACGTGCTGGCGGCTTTGCCGGAAACCATGGCTGCCACCCGAATCAGGGTGATGGCCGCACTCGCCAGGGCGCGTCTGTATGCCGGCGAATACGAAGCCGCCACGGCTCTGGTCAACAACGCGGCCGACCAGGCCCTGGTGTTGGGCGACCCGGCCGCCATCGCCGCCAGCTTCGACTCGCGGTTTGAGTTCGAGTTTTCCGCGCGGCCACGGCTGAACGATGCGCATCTTGTCCTGCGTGCTGCGGATCAGCTTGGCAATCTGGAACTGGCCGCGCGCGCCTGGTTCCAATGTGCGATCTACCACATGATGCAGGCCGAGGCAGCGGAGAGCCGGCAGGCGATCGACGAATTCTGCCGGATGAGTGATCGGCTGCGCCAGCCGCTGTTCTCGTTGATGGCATTGGGTCTACGCAGCGTCTACGCGCTGTTTTCAGGCGATCTAGCGGAAGCCGAAGTCATGATCCTGCGCGCGCTCCGCATGCGCAGTCCCGCCGGCACCCATGTCTCTGATGTGGTTGCAGTGCCAATTTTCGAGCTGCGGCGGGCACAGGGACGCATCGTTGAATTGCGACCGATGATCCAGGCGTTCGCGCAGAGCGCTGGATCGGAGGCATGGCAGCCGGGCCTGGCGCTGATGCATCTGGAATGCGGCGACCGCGAAGCGGCACGCGCTTCCTTTGAGACGGCTGCAAGGGACGATTTTTCTGCGGTCCCGCGGGATGGCCGCTGGACGACCAGCATGGCCTATCTGGTTGAGGTCTGCGCCGGTCTGCAGGACGCCGTTCGGGCTTCTGCGCTCTACCGGCATCTGCAACCCTGGGCGGGCGTGTGCATGGTGCTCGGCGGCGGCGCGTGCATCGGCGGATCGGCCGACCGTTTTCTCGGCCTGCTCTCGGCCACAATGCAGCGCTGGACAGATGCCGAAGCACATTTCGATGCAGCAATCGCCATGAATCGGCGCATCGGCGGCCGTCTGCCGTTGGCCTATACACAGCATGACTACGCCTCGATGCTGCTGATACGCGCCTTGCCGTCGGATCGGGCGCGGGCCATGGACCTCCTGGACGCCGCCGCCGAGAGTGCTGCAGCACTGGGCGTGGCGGGTCTCCTTCCGCGAATCAATCGGCTGCGCACACAGCCGGCCCCGGCCGCTCCGACCGTGCCGGATGAACTGACCAGCCGGGAACTCGACGTCCTGCGCCTGCTGGCTATCGGGCGCAGCAACGCCGATATTGCACTGGTCCTGTCGATCAGCCTCAACACAGTGGCGACGCATGTCCGCAGCATCCTGGCCAAGACCGGCTGCGCCAACCGCACGGAAGCGGCGTCCTATGCCATGCGGCATGGACTGCATGCCGTCTCCTGACAGGCGGCCGCGCGCATGATGGCGGCCGACATCTTCGTCGGGCGTCAGGCGGAGCTGGACCGGCTGCTGGAGGCGGCTGTCTCGGCACGTGCCGGCCGCGGGCAGTTGGTGCTGCTTTCCGGCGAACCCGGCATCGGCAAGACCCGCACCGCAGCCGAAATCGGCGCCCGCACCGGGATGCGCGCGCTGTGGGGCCGCAGCCATGAAAGCGCGGGCGCACCGCCTTACTGGCCGTGGACCCAGGTGCTGCGTGGTCCGCTTGCCCAGGCGGACCTCGCCGTCCTGCGTGAGGATTTTGGCCCCGGTGCGGCTGACGTTGCGGATATTGTGCCCGACCTGCGGGAACGCGTGCCAGGGCTGGAGCCGCCGCCGCCGTCGCGCGACCCGGCCGAGGCGCGCTTCCGCCTGTTCGACTCGCTGACCCGCTTTCTGCTTGCCACCGCCCGCCGCTCACCGTTGCTGATCGTGCTCGACGACCTGCACTGGGCGGATGTTCCCTCGTTGCGCCTGCTGGAGTTCCTGACGCCGGAGATCGCAAGCAGTCCCATTCTGATGATTGGCACCTACCGCGATACCGAACTGTCCCGGCATCACCCGCTTTCCGACACGCTGGGTGGCCTGATCCGGGACTCGCATGTCGCCCGCCTGCGCCTTGCTGGCCTGGATGGGGAGGAAGTGCGCCATTTCGTGGCCCACGCCGCCGGTGTGGTGCCGCCGCCATCGCTAACCCGTTCCATTCACCAGCAGACCGAGGGCAATCCGCTGTTCGTCCGCGAGGTGGTGCGCCTGCTGTCGGAACAGGGCCACTTCGCCGCGGGTCACGGTGCCGCCCCGGCCACGATCCGCATTCCCGAAGGCATTCGCGACGTCATCGGCCGCCGCCTGAACCGCCTGTCGCGCGACTGCAACGAAATCCTGACGCTTGCTGCTATCGCGGGCCGGGACTTCGCCGCCGACGTGCTCGCCCAGGCCAGCGGCCGGCCGGCCGACACGGTACTGTCGCTGCTCGACGAGGCGTCGGCGGCGCGGGTCATCGAGGAAACGGACGCCGACCGCTACCAGTTTACCCACGCGCTGATCCGCGAGACGCTGTACGATGAAATCCCGCCCGGTCAGCGCCGGCGCCTGCACCGGTCGGTCGGAACGGCGCTCGCCGCTCTGGCGCAGCACGATGCGGGGCCCGTGCTCGCCGACCTCGCCCGCCATTTCCAGGCTGCCGGCGCTGAAGCGGACCTGCAACGTGCCATCGGCTATGCCGCCGCGGCCGGCAAGCGTGCCAACGCGCTGTTCGCGTTCGAGGACGCAGCTAAATTGTTTGAAGCTGCACTTGATATGATCGATGAGGCGGCGGAGCCGGACCGGCGCCTACAGGCCGACGTGCTGCTGAATCTTGGCGAGTCGCTGCGCAATATCAACGATTATCCCGCGTCCATCGCACGGCTGCACGCCGCCGCTGAAATCGCTCGGGCCGAGGGCTTCCACAACATCCTCGCCGCCGCGGCACTCAGCTATGCCGCTGCGATCTGGCGCTGGGAGAACAGGACGGGCAGTGAGACTCTGGCCTTTCTGCGCGGCGCCCTGGAAGTCATTCCGGACAGCATGCGGGATGCCCGTATCCGTCTCACCGCCGCGATCGGGCGCGCATTGCTCTACGCCGATGAGCGCGAAGCGGCCGTTGCCACGGTCGCGCGGGCCGTCGAGCAGGCCCGGGCACTTGGTGACCCCAGCGCTCTGGTCACCGCGCTGGATGCTTTCTACCAGCTGAACTTCGAGCTGCTGAGCCCGGATCGCCTGCGTGACGAACGTGAACTGACGCGGCTTGCGGAGCAGGTGCGTGACCTCGATGTGACGTCCCGTAGCTGGTTCCGCCGCTATGCCTTCCATGCCATTCGCGGCGATGTCGCGCAGGCGCGAGAGGCGCTGGAGGCCTATGACGCCACGCAGGAGCGCATCCGGCAGCCGGACCACACGACCTATGCCATCGGCATTCGGACGGCGCATGCCATTATGGCCGGCGATCTGCCACAGGCGGAACGCCTGATCGTCGAGGCGTTGCGCATGCGCACGCCGTTCGGCACGGCGGCGTCCGACCTCACCGCCATGACCACCTTCGACCTGCGCCGCGCACAGGGGCGACTGGCCGAGCTGCGGCCGCTGATCCAGGCGTTCGCGCGGACGCAAGGTAGCGCCGCGTGGCAGCCCGGCTTGGCGGTGATGCTGCTGGAAACCGGCGACGCCAAGGTCGCGCGTGAGCTGTTCGAGGCGCTGGCGTCCGATGACTTCGCGGCCATCCCGCGTGATGGACTGTGGACAGCCAGCATGACCTACCTTGCCGAGACTTCCGTTGCACTTGGCGATTCTGCGCGGGCGGCGGTGCTGTATCGCCTGCTACGTCCGTGGGCCGGCTACAATTTCGTACTTGGCGGCGGCGCCAGTTTGCCGGGCTCCGCCGACCGCTTTCTCGGCGGCCTCTCCGCCGTCATGAGGCGCTGGACCGAAGCCGAGGCGCATTTCACCGCGGCGCTGGCGATGAACGACCGGCTCGGCGCCCGGCTGCCGCTGGCCCACGCCCAGGTTGATTACGCCTCCATGCTGCTGGCGCGCGGCTTCCCTGGCGACCGGACGCGGGCGCAGACCCTGCTGTTGGAAGCGCACGGCAGCGCAAGCACGTTGGACCTCACCGGCGTTCTCAGTCGTATCAAGGGCCTGATGACCGCGCTCGATGCCGGATCCTTGGCCACGCCGGACGACCTGACGGCTCGGGAGATCGAGGTGTTACGTCTGCTCGCCATCGGCCGCAGTAACGCCGACATTGCGCTGGTGCTGTCGATCAGCCTCAACACGGTAGCGACGCACGTGCGCAACATCCTGGCCAAGACCGGTTGCGCCAATCGCACGGAAGCCGCGGCCTATGGGATGCGGCACAGGCTGCACGCGGGCGCCTGACGGCTCTCACCATTTCTGATGAGGCGGGCGCCGGACCGCCGCCGGTGAAGGCTCATCCGATCCGGCGATACCATTCAGACCGCTCGACAGACCAGTCTGGCTTCACCGGACGGCGCACGGCGCCGCCCGTCAACAAGGGGAGAACAGCAGTGTCTGCAACGAATTCCGTGCTGTCCGACGACATGCTGCGCGCATTTGCGGAGCGCCGGGCTGGATACGACCGCGAGAACCGCTTCTTCCAGGAAGATTTCGAAGACCTGAAGAAGGCGGGTTACCTGACGCTGCCGGTGCCGCGCGAACTCGGGGGCCGTGGGCTGACCCTGGCGGAGATGTGTCGGGAGCAATATCGCCTCGCCTATCACGCTCCGGCGACCGCGCTTGGTATCAACATGCATGTCTATTGGCTTGGTCTCGTCGCCGACTTATGGCGCGCCGGCGACAAGTCGCTGGAATGGATGTTGAAAGAGGCAATGGCGGGCGAAGTATTTAACGCCGGCCATTCGGAGCGCGGCAATGATCTGCCGGCGCTGCTGTCGACGACGAAGGCGGAGCGTGTGGAAGGCGGCTTCCGCTTCACCGGCCATAAGATGTTCGGCACTCTGGCGCCGGTGTTCACCCGCTATGGCTTGCACGGCATGTGGGCTGACGCTCAGGGCGGCCCGCAGGTCGTTCACGCCTTCATGCCGCGGGGCACGGCGGGATCGCAGATCGTGCAGACCTGGGACACGATGGGCATGCGCGCGACCCGCAGCGACGACATCAAGCTGGACGGCGCTTTCGTGCCGGACAAATACGTCGCGCGGATTGTCCCGGCTGGCACCGCCGATGCATTCGTGCTTGGCATCTTCGCCTGGGCCTTGATGGGCTTCGCGCACATCTACCATGCTATCGCGCAGCGCGCCTTGGCGCTGACCGTGCCGGGTGTGAAGGGCAAGACATCGCTCGCGGTCAGCCGCAACATGGGCTACCACCCGGAAATCCAGCACATGGTGGCGGAGATGCGGTTGTTGCTGGACCCGATCGGCCCGCACATCGATCGCGTCGCCGCGGATTGGTCGAATGGCGTCGACCACGGTGCCGAGTGGCCGGCGAAGATCGTGTCGGCGAAGTATCATGCCGTTGAAGCCTGCTGGAAGATCGTCGACAAGGCGATGGAATTGTCCGGTGGCGCAGGCATGTTCCGCGGGAATGAGCTGGAACAGTTGTTCCGAGACGCCCGGTGCGGCCGCTTCCATCCGGCAAACACCTTCCTGGTGCATGAGATCGTCGGCAAGACGGCGCTGGGTATCGACCTGGGCGAGCAGCCACGCTGGGGCTGATCGAAGCACGGCGCGCTTCGTCACGCGCTGAAGCTGCGGGCCACCGGGAGCGCTCAGGCGCTTCCGGTGGCCCAAACGAGCCGGGCCAGAATGTGCTCGGACCGCTGGCGGCAGATCATTAGCCATGACGAGAAGATCATTCGACGGGGAGAGCACCATGAGCGCAGCACTACAGGATACCGGCGTTGGAGCACACGAGACCGACAGGATTGCGGCCATCGAAGCCTTGGGTCCGCGGATCGCCATGCGTGGCGCCGCGTGCGATTCCGCCGATATGTTCGTCCAAGAAAACTATCTGGATCTGCAGAAAATCGGCGCCTTTACGGCCTACATCCCGGCTCAACTTGGTGGCGGCGGGGCCAGCTATGAAGAAACGGCGGACATGCTGCGCAGGCTGGCTCATCATTGCGGCTCAACCGCCCTCGCACTGGCGATGCACACTCACCTGATCGCCGCCCTGGTCTTCCGCTGGCAGCGCGACCCGCAGGCGGTGGAAGGCTTCCTGCGCCGCGTTGTTAATGAGAATCTGGTCCTGGTCAGCACCGGCGCGTCCGATTGGCTGAAAGGGCAGGGGACGGCGGAGCGGGTTGATGGCGGCTGGCGTGTGTCCGGACGCAAGATCTTCGGCAGCAGTGCGCCGATGGGCGACTTCCTTGTCACCAGTGCGGTATGGAACGATCCCGATGCCGGTCCGACCGTCCTGCACTTCCCGCTGGCCATGAAGCAGGACGGAATCAAGGTCCTCGACACATGGCATACGATGGCCATGCGCGGCACAGGGTCGCATGACGTTACCATCGATAATGTCTTCGTCCCCGAGGCCGCGGTCGCGGCGCGGCGTCCGCAGGGCAACTGGCATATGGCCCTGCACCTTGCGACCAAGGTCGCCTTCCCGTTGGTGTACTCCGTCTATGTCGGGATCGCCGAGGCGGCGCGCGACATTGCCGTTGCCCAGGCGCGCAAGCGAACAGCGGATGATTTACTGTGCTGCCTGGTCGGTGAAATGGAAGACGACCTCGCCACGGCACAACTGGCGCGGAACCATATCGTCTCGCTCGGCGCCGCCGCCGACCCCGGGCCGGAGACCACCAACCGCGTCATGATCGGGCGCATGATTGCCGGGCAGGCGGCGATGCGCACCGTGTCAAAGGCAATGGATGTCGTCGGTGGCGGCGCGCTGTACACGGATCTCGGGCTGGAGCGGCGTTTCCGTGACATCCAGGGCGCCCGGTATCACCCTCTGCAGGAAAAGGCGCAGCAGCGTTTCGCCGGCCGGGCGGCGCTGGGCCTGCCAATCGACGGCTGACGATCCCGGCAGCATGACGGGCGGTTCGGCCACCGGCCGCACCGCCCCGAGCAGCCAGGTGGGAGCGAGGGAGTCGCCTGGTTCGGCACAATGGCGAAGGGCGGACATTTGGTTGGTTACGTGGCCGGGTGGCGCAACCAGGTCCCGTTGACACGCCTCGGGCCGTCCTTCAGCGTCGCCGCATCCCGTTTCACCGTCAGGCTCCTTGCACACCATGACCTTGCCGGACTCCGTGTGGCAGCAATTGATCTCCAGCGTGCAGGCCTCGGGCCGCAAGGCAGCACTTGCGATTACCGGTGGCGGCAGCGGCGCCATTGCCGAATTGCTGCGGGTTCCCGGTGGCTCCCGCCTGCTTCTCGAGGCACAGGTGCCGTACGACACGCAGGCGCTCGCATCCTTCCTCGGATATGAGCCAGCCCAGGCCTGCAGCGCCGACACCGCCGTTGCGATGGCGCGCGCGGCACGACTCCGAGCCGCCAGCTTGGCATCGGCGGAGGACAATCTTGTGGGACTGGGCGCAACAGCGGCGTTGGTCAGTGACCGCCCGCGCAAAGGTGACCACCGGTTCCACATTGCTTGTGCGACTGCCGCCGGCATAGCGCATTGCACTGCCGTGCTGGCGAAGGGGCACCGTGACCGCGCGGCGGAAGAGGACCTGGTGTCACGTGCCATCGTCCTTTGGCTGGCGCGGGGATGCGGAGTGGCGGCGCCGTCGCCGCAGAGCCTGCTGGGCGTGGACGAGCACTTTGCCGAAGCGGAGCTGGCGGGCGCCGATGCCATTGATCTGCTCGTCGCCGGTGATCTGCAGCGGGTGACCGGACTGCCGGACGGGCAGTTGACGCTGTCCGCGCCGCTCTCGCCGGTGCTGTTGCCAGGATCGTTCAACCCCATGCACGACGGCCATGTCCTGCTTGCCCGGGTGGCCGAGGATCTCCGTCAGCAGCCGGCTGCGTTTGAAATTTCCGTCACCAATGTCGACAAGCCGCCGCTCGCTGCCGATACGGTGCGGCATCGGATCAATCAGTTTGCCTGGCGGGCGCCAGTCGAGCTGACCCGGGCACCAACGTTTCTGGAGAAGTCGCGTCTGTTCCCGGGCACGACCTTCGTCATCGGTGCCGACACGGCGGAACGCCTCGTTGCGCCCAAGTATTACGGTGGTGACGAGCTGCGCATGCACGACGCACTCGATGAGATCGGTAATGGCGGCGGCAGCTTCCTTGTCGCGGTCCGCGCTGATACGGAGGGCCGCGTGAGGGGCCTGGCCGACATCATCATGCCGCACCGTTACGCCGAGCTGTTCACGCCGATCCCGGAGGACCGTTTCCGTCTCGATACGTCGTCGACGGCCATTCGTGCCATGCGCGATGCGGGTGGTCGGCAGTAACACAAGACCTGGATATCCGCTGCGAGGCAGCCGTGACTGCGGGGACGGACCTGCGTAGGCGTTTGGATTGGCTGCACAGGACGGCGGACAGTCCGGCCCGGACGCGCCGTAGGACGCGACCGAAAGCCTCGGCGGCCACCAGCCTTGCTCTATGTTTCAGATACACGCCACCAGTTATCCGAACCTCGCGGACAATCACCGCGGGAAAGTCCGGCGTCCATAGGCGGTCGTGTCCGTCACCGGCAAAGGTCGATCGGTAGGGAAATCTTCTTGACTTGCGGAGCGTGGTGCCGTAAGAAACGAGAACATTTTAGCAACACAGGATCACGGCCGTGTCTTTTCCCGCCAGTCTTCCGCCCGCCGTTCTGGAAATGTTCGCCGGATTCCTGCTGCCGCTGATCCTTCCGCATGTAGCCGACGACCGGTCCGCCGCCCGCTCAATGGCACTCTATCTATTGGCGGCGTATCAACCGTGCAGCGCCCGCGAACTCAGCCTCGCCGCGGAAATCGTCGCCAGTAATCTCAAGATGCTCACCATGCTGGTCAAGTCAGCAGAGCCGGCGCTGCCGGCAGCAGACGTAAGTGAGGCGATGAAGTGGGCGTGCCATCTCAGCCGCGCCGGGCGGCCGGCCCAGCGACAATTCGACGAGCTGCAAAGGCTGCGCCGGCTATCAGAGCGGTGGCAGCAACTCGCCGGTGCGTCGGCGCCACCAGAGTCGGGCGCGACGGTGCCGCCGGTGGCCTCTGAGCCGGAACCGGGCCCTGCCACGCCCGAAGTTGCACCGGAAGAGCTGTCGGATATGGTCCTCGACTCCGCGAATGCTCATCCATCGGAGAGGGACACGGCGTCGCAACCGGCTGATGCACCGGGCTCCATCAACGCGATGGCACAGGCCGAGAAGGCGCTGGCGTCAGCCGAAAAGCTGCTGGCGCTGATGCAGCAGCACGTCAAAGGCGGCGTGCCGCCGCAAAGCCAGGCGGCGCAGCAGATCCGGGATCAGCACAAGGCTGTGGATGTCGCGCGTATGAGACTGCAGCAGCTTCGCCGGCTACATGCCGCTGCGGCCGCCTGACCCGCTCGGTCCGCCGGCCGACCGTGCCATCGGCTGGATCGAGATCGCCAGCGCCTCCTCATACACCATATCGACCTGGTCGCCGACCCGCAGGCGGCTGATGAACGCCTGCACATCGGGATTCTTCGGCGCCACCGTGCGTGTTATGCCACCAGGGCCAACAAAGCTGACGGTGCCAGCCGCGGGATCGACGGCAGTGATTGTGACCCGTCCCTGGCGGACCCGGGTCAGTTCGCCGCCGGGCCGCTCCACCGTGGCGTTTGGCGCGACGGTGACCCCAGCAAACGCCTGCGTCGTCGGTGACAGCGCATTGGCGACGCGGGCGGCCAGCGCCTGGTAGTAGATGGCGGTAACGCGGTCGCCGGCGTGAATCTCGTTCAGCCGGGTCACCGCTGGGCTGACCACCATGGTGACCAGGGCGCCAGACTGCGAGCCGCCATCGCCGCGCAGCAGGATTTCGCGCGCCACCGGGTCGACCGTTTCCACGACAGCATTGATCGTCGTGGTCTGCTGGGTGTTCACCGAGGCACAAGATGCCAGCAGCGGCAGCAGGGCGGTTCCGACGACCAGTAAACGGCGCTTCATTCTTTCCCCCAAGGGTTCGACGACTGCCGCAGGTCTCTAGCGCTCTTCTTCCCGGCGGCCAATAAAGCCGGCGTGCATATCTGATACCGTCACAAAAAGACCCACCGGTCCCGCCCAGCGGTCATGCTACGGCTCCTGCTTGCGTACCTTCCCGAAGATTCGCTCGATTTCAGGACGGATGCGTCCGGCGCGGGCGGCGATAAAGCCGAGGATAAGGCCGACGGCGTAACCGTGGCGCCCGCCTGGACCGCCGAGCTCTTCCAGCAGGTGCGCCGCGACGGCACCGTCATTCAGCACGCCCAAGGCCTGCTGCAGTGCCGACAGCCGGCGGATTGCCCGCTGCGCACTGTGGCTTGCATCCAGCGAAGCGAACATCTCGGCCGCATAGCGCGCCCGCTTCGTGCGCAGGCGCAGCGCGTGCAGCGCCGGAATGTCCAGCGTCGCGATGCCCTTACCGGCGCGCAGCATCTTCTTCCAGCGGTGCCGGACCACGACCGGGCCGAAGCCTTGGACGGACAGCGGTGCGGGTGGGTTGCTCTCCATATCGCTGTCCGCTGGTGCGGCGCTTTGCCAGCAGCGCGCATTGGCAAACCACGCCAGTTCGATCCCCAGCAACCGGAAGGCCGGGCTGGCCAGGTATTCGGCCAGCGCCCGGCGGTGCACCTGTCGTCGACGTTCCGCCGCTGCAATCAGCTTCATCAGGCGTTCGTCGGCCGGCAGCACGGTGGCAACCGTCGGTGCCGTCTCGGTGACGAACACGTCCCAGTCCCGACTGTGCGCCAGCTTGCCGGTCAGCGTTTTCAACTCCGCCTTCAGCGTGTCGAGCGTGCCGGGCGGCAGCGCGGCTTTGAAGATGGAGACGGCCGACAACGCTCTGCGGGTGGCGACCCGCATCTGGTGCACCGCTTCGATTCGCTTCGGGCCGGCGTCCTCCGGTCCGTCCGCCTGGCAGGCGATGGGCGCGTAATACAGGATGACGTCCGTCAGGTGGCCCAGGATGTGCGCCAGTGCGTCGGCCACCGGCATGTCGGGATCGGGCAGCCGCGGCGGTCCAAGGTGCCGCGGCTGGGGCTGGCGTCCGGTTGCGAGCGCGACGCCCAGTCCGGCGAGGGTGGCAGTCGGCACCTCGACCGCAAAGGCGTCGGCAATCAACATGGCGGCGGTGCGTACTGCCCGATCATCGCCACGCAGGTGCAGGCGTGCCACCGGGCGCTCCGCCGTCACGGCCCGCAGCGCGCCGCGTTCAAGTGTCAACGTCACCGGCGCGTGGTCGAACCGATAGGTGCCGATGGTCTGCCGGCCCTCGAACGCCGCGACAGGCGCCATGGGCTCCGGCAAGGTTCCGTTTAGCGCGTGCACGGTCGGGCCCTGCGCCAGTACCGGCGGCGGCTGCGCCGGCAGCCAGGTTCCGGTGTCCGGCACGACTCGCTCGACCCGCCAGCCGCCGCGAGCTTCGGCCAGGGTCTGACCCATCTGCGCCAATGCGTGGTCAGGACTGTCGTACCAAACCACCCGCACGGCGTGACTCTTGAGGCGGCCTTCGCGCAGGGCGGCGAGCGGCTTGAACGCAGTCAGCTTGGCGATGGACTCAGGATCGGCCTGGAGTTCCAGTTCCATGCTGGTCAGTCAGCCTTCTCCAGCATTTTCGGCGTCAGGAAGCGGACCAGCTTGCCGCCGCCCTCACGCAACTCCCACCAGGAGCCGGCAATGGTGAATTCTGCCAGCGCGCCGGTCGGGAAGCCTTCCGCCAGCGCCTTTTCATAGGCGGCGGCGCTGCGCGACAAGGGCCGGTCATGCAGGCCGGCCAGGCTCAGGGCGAGATCGTGCAGACCGGGGTTGTGGCCAATTACCAGCACGCTGCGCACCGTTTCCGCCACGCCATGCAGCGCGGCCAGCAGATCCGGCACATCCGCCAGGTACAGCGTCTCAATAGGCTCGACCAGCGGGGAATCAGCCCACGGTTCCAGCGCCTCTAAAGTCTCCATGGTGCGGCGGGCCGGGGAGACCAGGATCATGTCCGGCTCCAGCCCCAGCCGGTGCATCTCCTGCGCCATCCGCGCGGCAGCGCGTCGCCCCCGCTCATTCAGCGGACGTTCGCGGTCGGAGGCACTCTTGTCCTCCCAGGAGGACTTGGCATGCCGGAGGAGCAGAAGCTGGCGCATCGCGTTTCCATCCTGCCATGACGCGCGCCACTTGTCCTCCCCCGCCGCCGAGAAATCCAGGCGCTACCAGTGTAGTCAAGCGCGGTTGACTTCGTATCTTATCAGCGGGGGAGACGCCGGATGCCGACTGAGACGTTGCGGGTGGTGCTTGGCGATCAGCTCAGCGAACAGATCGCCGCACTGTCCGACCTGAATCCTGAGCGCGACGTGGTGTTGCTCGCCGAGGTCATGGGCGAGTGCACCTACGTCCCGCACCACCGCAAGAAGATTGCCCTGGTCCTGTCCGCCATGCGCCACTTCGCCCAAACCCTGCAGGCTCGGGGTGTTCGGGTCCGCTATGTGCGCCTTGACGATCCGGCCAATACGCAGACATTGGCCGGTGAGGTGAAGCGGGCGGTCGCGGAGCTGAAGCCGGCGCAGGTGGTTACGACGGAGCCCGGCGAGTGGCGCGTGCAACAGTCGATGCGCACCTGGACGTCTGGCATCGAAATCCGGCCGGACCGCCGCTTCATCTGCTCGATTGCCGATTTCCGCCGCTGGGCCACCGGCAGGGCGTCACTGCGGCTGGAGTTCTTCTACCGGGAGATGCGGCGGCGCACCGGACTGCTGATGACCACCGACGGCGAGCCGGAAGGTGGGCGCTGGAACTTCGACCCGGAAAATCGCAAACGCCTGCCGGCGCGGAGTGTGATCCCGCCGCGCTTCGGCATCGAACCGGATGCGACGACGCGCGCCGTGCTCGACCTGGTGCGGGCGCGGTTCCCGAACGGGTTCGGCGACCTGGACGGGTTCCGCTTTCCGGTCACCGCCGCCGAGGCGGCGCAGGCGCTGACGGACTTCATTGCCCACCGCCTGCCCGGATTCGGTGACTGGCAGGACGCCATGCGGCGAGACGAGCCGGTCCTCTTCCATGCGCTGCTGTCGCCGGCACTGAACATAGGGCTGCTCGACCCGCTGGAGATCTGCAAGGCGGTTGAGGCGGCCTGGCGGGCGGGACAGGTGCCACTGAACGCGGCCGAGGGCTTCATCCGCCAGGTCATCGGCTGGCGTGAGTTCGTCCGCGGCGTCTACTGGCTGCGGGTGCCGCGCTATCGCAAGCTGAACGCGCTCAATGCGACGCGCAGCCTGCCGGATTTCTACTGGTCGGCCGATACGAAAATGGAATGCATCCGCCAGGTGGTGACGCAGACGCGGCGTGAGGCCTATGCGCATCACATCCAGCGCCTGATGGTGACCGGTAATTTCGCCTTGCTGGCCGGACTGCATCCCGATGCGGTCGATGAGTGGTACCTGTCAGTCTACGCCGATGCCTATGAATGGGTGGAGATGCCGAACACCCGCGGGATGGCGCTGTTTGCCGATGGCGGCGTGGTCGGCTCAAAGCCCTATGCAGCGTCTGGCGCCTATATCAACCGCATGAGCGACTATTGCGGCGCCTGCGCCTATGACGTCACTCAGTCAATCGGCCCGGGCGCCTGCCCATTCAATGCATTGTACTGGGACTTTATTGCCCGCCATGCTGATCTGCTGGAGGGAAATCCGCGCATGGCCATGCCGGTGCGGTCATGGCGAAAGATGGACGCAGGACGCCAAGCGGCGTTGCGCGCTCAGGCCGCGTCATTCCTGTCAGAGCTGGATATGTCGTTACCCAGCGGCTGAGTTGTTAAACGCAATGTAAATCATAGCTACCACAAGATCATACATTCCTCCCGCTGTTCTGCCTATAAGTTTCGACATCATAACAATACCGACGCTCGGTAAAGCATAGATTTAACGGGCAGCGTCAGACGCCAACTACTCCCGCCGAGATAGAATCTCGACTATACCCGACGGCACCGCGCAATCAACGACGAAGTCCAGGTTCAGCCATGGCGTGTCAATAACCAGAAACGAAAGGTAACCGGAAGCAACACGCCATGGCGTTCATCGTGTTGAACGTCGATCGCGGTCGGGCCGCCCGCTATGCGACGTAAATGTGGTCGATCACATGGACGTTAGTTGGCGAAGACCCGGATGTGCTGCCGCCAAACTCGATCGTGTGTTCGCGACCGCCGGACAGCGTGACTATGGAATAATAGCCGGTGGCTTTGAGAGTCTCGACGTTGCCGGTCGCGGGGTCCATCAGATACTCGCCGACGGTGCCAGCCACAGCAGGACCTGCCGAGAACGATTTGGTACGGACCAGATCCGATTTCACGTCGATAGACTGACCGTCGATCTTCAGGAAGACGTCATCGACATTTGTTTTCCAATCCTTCAGCGACATATTGTTGAAGTTGGCCTTGTCGCCGGCATCCCTCCACTGCGAGGAGACGACACACAGTACAGGAATGAAGATCGGTGTCCCGGCCGTTACTGCTGGCGCAGATTGGTCACCGATATCGCGAATGACGCCCTGCTGCGGGTCGTTGCCCCAGGAGCCGGCGAGGAAGTACATGCCGCTGCCTGGCGAATTCACCGCCGACTCGAATGATCCGGTACTATCCCAATCAGGGTTGGACAGATTGAGCGCGGACTGCTACAGGGAAGCGGTCCACCAATCCTGCGCCCATTGCGACACTTGCTCACCAGCTACCATGCCGTTTGATGGGAGTATGTCAAAGTTGTCGCTGTCCATCGGGTTATTTGTTTTGATGGGCTTTGCCATGTCGAACCTCGCCTTGTTCGTTTCTGTTGCTTTAGGTCGATGTTGCAGTGAACTCATTTTGTCCTGCTTGATCAATTTAGCGTGGCTCCGAGCGCGCATCAATATAGAATCCTAGTATCGGAAAAATTATACTGAGTTGTATTTGGTATTTTTTCAAGATGTGCGTCTACACGTGGCCAAAATGTAGAGCCTGCATGAGTTTGCCCTGAAGCCCGCGGCCCCGCTTACCGGAAGGTGAACGCTGTTAATGTTTCCACTACGTGAAACGGATTAAGCGTCTCATGTGCTTCGCCGGTCAAACGCCTCTATTTCGCCGGTCGCCACGTCACCGTTTGTGGTTCTGACGATAGGACTGGTCGGCATGGCTATTGCGGATCTGCTAACTGAGGCCCGAACGACTGTACTGTCTGCCGGTCAGGGCGCAGCGTCGGGTGTATCATTCCAGAAATGGAGCGAAAATGGCCCTACTCCAGAAATGGACCGACAATGCGCCTACATTATAATGCAACTCATTAAACCTCGGCGCTCGGTTCGGCCGTGGCGGCATCAGAACGCCGTGGTCTGTTGTACCATTTGCCTTTCTCAGGGTACCTCGGCTTCAAGGGGCCGCAGACCCTCATGTTGGACGATCGCCCTCCAGCGTGATCCGGTGCAACAGGCGACGATAGCCATGATAGTCGTTGATCGGGTTGTGCAGCGTGCAGCGATTGTCCCAGAACGCGATTGAACCCGGTTGCCAGCGGAAGCGGCAGGTGAACTCCGGCCGCACCTGATGCCGGAACAGGAACTGCAGCAGCCCGGCGCTCTCCTCCACCGTCATGCCGGCGAACCGTTCTGTATGTGCGGTGCTGATGAACAGCGATCTGCGGCCGGTCTCGGGATGCCTGCGCACCACCGGATGCTCAGCCGTCATCACCTGCTTCGCTTGGGCGGTGCCGGCGTCGCGCACCCGGTCTTCGCGTGTGCGGCTCACATCCGCGCGGTTCGAACTGCTGATTGAGCGCAACCCTTCCAGCATGCGCTGCAGCGCCGGCGACAGGGTCTCGAATGCCAGGTATTGGTTGGCGAACAGGGTATCGCCACCGAACGGCGGCAGTTCGCGCGCCACCAGGATCGTGCCCATCGGAGGCCGTTCCTGGTAGGTGGTGTCGGCGTGCCACACGCCGCCGAAGTTCACCCGCTCATGTTCCAGCTTCAGGATCGGCGTGATGAGCGGATAGTCGGGCAGGCCGCGCACGAAGGGGTATTCGACCGGTGTGCCGAACCAGTGGGCAAACTCGAGGTGCTGTGCCGGAGTGATATCCTGGTCGCGGAAGAAGATCACGAGGTGGTCGAGCAATGCCCTGCGCATGACCGCGACTGTGTCGGCGTTCAGGTTCCGCGCCAGGTCAATGCCATGGATTTCGGCGCCAAGCGCGCCGGCGATGGGCCTGATGTCGATGGTCATGGACGTTTCCCGCGTGTGTTGCGGCAACCGCCATCACGGAGCGGGGCAGGGTGCCTTGACCTGGATCAAGCGAAGGTTTGCGTATTTGGGTCCTAGCCCAGGTCGATCCACGACAGATGGCCGCCTTTGCCGGCGCCGGTGTCCAGGAACACGGCCTTTCCGCCCAGGACACCGCGTCGCACATACGGCCGGCCATCCGTGCTGCGCCGGTCGTGGCCGCAGTAAACCGTGATGCCGCGCGGGATGCGATCCACCCAGCGCAGGCTGCGCTCGGGATATCCGTCCGGCTGGATGCGCCCGGTCGGTTCGCCGTACAGGGCCCGCGCCATTGGCCCCTGCGGGCGCGCCAGGCGATGCTCCGGCGCCTCAAGCTGCAGCATCACAGTATGAAAGCCGCCATGCACGAACAGGTTGGCGCCGTGGCGGAGCCAGGCGGGGGCCTCGGAGATCAGCCGCACCGCGCGTTCTTTCAACGCATCGTCCATCTGCGCGATCGTCGCCTGCACCACCGGCTCCGCCCGGACCGGCTCACCGGCCAAAGTCCGGGCGAGCTTGAGGTCGTGGTTGCCGAGCAGGAACAGGCCGCTTCCCTGTTCCATGCGGTCGAACATCATCCGCAGCGTCGCGGCGCTGTCGGGGCCGTGGTCAACAATGTCCCCAAGCTGGATGACGAACCGATCGGTTGCCAGCGCATAGGCAAAGCCGGTTGCGTCACCGTGCACGTCACCAACCACGCGCAGCTTGGCGTCGGGGGGTATCGAAATGCGAGTCATCGGACTGTCAGATAGATAGGGTGGCGCCAAACCGATGCCCAGGGCAACAGAATGCGACGCTCTGTCATGCGCGCCGGTCCTGAAACCGCGGCTGCTGCGCCGGCGTAGCCGCCAAGTCACCCTTGGTCAGGCCGCGGACTTCACTGTCGCATAGGCTGCCAGCGCGCGTGCCCGGCCGCCTGCCAGGTCGACGATCGGGTGGGGATAAGTCGCACCAAGGCGTATTCCCGCGCTGGCCAATGCGGTTTCCGGCGCCTCCCATGGGGCATGGATGAGGCGGGCGTCCAGGCGGGCAAGTTCCGGCACAAAGCGGCGGACATAGGTGCCCTCCGCATCGAACTTCCGGCCCTGCAGCACCGGGTTGAAGATGCGGAAATATGGCGCGGCGTCGGCGCCGCTGCCGGCCACCCACTGCCAGTTTGCCGCATTGTTGGCGAGGTCGGCGTCGACCAGCGTGTCCCAGAACCAGGCCTCGCCAAGCTGCCACGGGATCAGCAGGTGCTTCACCAGCACGCTGGCCACGATCATTCGCACCCGGTTGTGCATCCAGCCGGTCTGCCAGAGCTGCCGCATGCCCGCGTCGACGATTGGAATGCCGGTCTGCCCGCGCTGCCAGGCGCGCAGAGCGTCCGGGTCCTCGCGCCAGGGCATGGCGGAAAATTCCCGCCGCAAAGGCTGCTCCGGCAGGTCCGGGTGCTGCCACAGCAGATGGACGGAGAACTCGCGCCACAGCAGTTCGCGGATGAACTTTTCGGTGTTGGCATCCGGCGACAGGCTGCGCACCGCATGCCATACCGAAGCGGCGGAGAGTTCACCGAAGCGCAGGTGGGGCGAGAGCATCGACGTGACGTCCTCGGCCGGGTTGTCGCGGCGGCTTGCGTAGCCGCTCAGTCCGCCTTGCAGGAACGCCGTCAGCCGCGCCTGCGCGCCGGCTTCGCCAGGTGTCCAGGTGGCGCGCAAACCGCCGGCCCAGTCAGGAGAGTCCGGCAGCAGCTGCCAGTCCTCCAGCCGGTCTGACGCCACCGGCGGCGGGCCGGGCAGGGCGGCGGGTGCCGGCAATGCCGGACGTGGGCCTCCAAGGGCGAGGCAGGCATTGGCGAAGGGTGTGTAGACGGAGAACGCGCCGCCGCTCTTGGTGTGCACCTGGTCCGGGTGGAACAGCATCATCGTGCGCATCCGGTGGACCTGGACCCCGAAGAGTTGCAACTGCTCCGCCACGGCCCGGTCCAACTGCCGGGCCCAGGGTTCGGCGGAGCCGCCGGTGAAGATGTCGGTTGCGCCGGTCTGCTGCGCCAGGTCCGCCAGCTCGTCGGCACTTTTGCCGCGACGCAGGACCAACCGGCTGCCGCGGGCGCGCAGCGCGGTGTCGAGGGCGGCCAGGCTGTGATGCAGCCACCAGCGGGCGGCGCCGCCTGGCGTCCAGGCACCGGCGGCTTTGTCGTCCAGGATGTAGACCGGCAGTACTGGCCTGCCGCCCTCCAGCGCGGCGTGCAGCGCGGTGTGGTCGGCAAGCCGCAGGTCATTGCGGAACCACAGGATGGCGGGCGTTTGCGTCATGCCGCGGAGATGGTGACGGGTTCAGTATCGTCCAGGTGCCCGGTGGCACGGCGGGGGGTGCGGCGGGCCCGCTACGACGACAATATTATTGACAAATAACCAGCAGTATGGCACTGTCAAAGCCAATTAAGAAGCTGTTACCGGCGGGGGGATCCTATGCCTAAGCGCATTGTCCTGTGCTTTGACGGAACCTGGAACACGCCAGCGACCGGTAGCGGCCGGCTGGCGAACCTGTTCAACAATTTTGCCAGGATGCGCGGCGGTGGCGCCGACGCGGTGCGGCGGGCGATCGAGCATGTCGATCCGAATGCGGGTGTCGAAACAAATGTTTGCCGCCTGTATCGCTCGGTTATACGGCGGGAAGGCGGGGCTGTTCCGCCTGGGGAAATGGGTCAGGTGAAATGGTATGATGCCGGCGTTGGTACCAACTGGTACGACAGGCTGCCCGGCGGCGTATTCGGCGTCGGCCTGTCACAGAACATACGGGATGGCTACAAATTCCTGTCCGATACCTACGATGACCGCGATGAAGTGTTCATTTTCGGCTTCAGTCGCGGCGCCTACACCGCGCGCAGCCTGGTCGGCATGATCCGCAACAGTGGCCTGCTGCCGAAGGGCCTCGCCGGGGCGAACGCCAACAGCCCACAGATGATGGAGGCGTATAACCTCTACCGCAACCGCGCTGATGATCCGGAGTCGCAGCGGGCAAAGCAGTTTCGTGCCAGTCGGAACGCACCGGTGATCAAGATCAAGTTCCTCGGCGTCTGGGATACCGTCGGGGCACTTGGCATTCCGGTCGACGCCTTCGCTGATTTCAATCGGAGCGAATTCGAGTTCCACGACACCGAGCTGAGCGGGATTGTTGAAAATGCATTCCATGCTGTTGCGGTGGATGAGCATCGCGAACCGTATCGAGTTACGCTGTGGGATCCGAAGGAAAAGCCCAACCAGAGCGTTGAGCAGCGCTGGTTCGTTGGCGCCCATGCCGATGTCGGCGGCGGTTATCCATCGCGCGATCTGTCCGACATCCCGCTGAAATGGATGCAGGAAAAGGCGAAGGAATGCGGCCTGGTACTGGACCCGCGCGGCATCCCGGCTATTGCCGGCGCCAACGTACTCGGCGAGTTGCACGATTCATACCGCCAGTTCCTCAATGGGGCGTATGCTGCTGCGCATCCGCCCTACCTCCGGCCGGTATGCCGCCTGGCGTTTGGTAATGAGGTCGTCGATGGGTCAGTATCGAGCCGTTATCACGGCATGGATTTGTACCGACCAAGCAATGATGGCTTTGCGGAGGCGTTACGCCGTTAGTAACAGGAGTCCGAACGCGGCCCGCTTGGTTATGGCGCTGTATTACAGGCCAATTCCGGGGCTGCCTCCACCACCGGACGGCGTTGTGCGTGGTGGTCAGCCCGTGCGGCGGTTCTGGACGTCATTCCGACGTCCATCCGTTCGAATCGCGTGCAGGCTGCCCAGGACCGTACTGCGTCACCTCGCACAATCAGGGCCAAAGGCAGGGCGGGCTCATTGCCACGCGCGGTCAGGCCATGAATAACCACCCGGCAACCGCCACGGAACCGCGGCCGCGGGGGACACTCCTTTCACACCTGACGAGGCCGCACCGTCTTCAACAGCGACAATCAGATCCACCACCGCAGGCTCCTCCGGTGTGGCAGCATGTGGCGCCACATGTAGCATGGATATCGACAGGTACATCCCGGCATCTTCGTCGCCATCATGCCCGCAACGGCTGAGCGTGTCGCGGGTGATCCAGCGCATGACCCATACAAGTTGATAGACATATAGCGTGGACCCACCCACGACGCACAGAAACAGGACTATCGAAGTCGCCATCGCCTTCGCCCCCCGGCGAACTGCAAACCAAATGTGGCACAGGCAGCGCACCACCTACTGGGGGGACTATTTGGGGGACGGCCGGGCGGGCACCAGTGAAACGCTTCACACCGCCTCAATTTTGCGCCTGAACGGCCATAATTATACCGGACTGCCGGCTGCGGCGCGATGCGGCGGGGCACCCGAGAGCGGCAGCAACGTCCCATCCGATACCGGGTCCGGCCGGGCGCCCGGTGGGGTTTCCGGCCGGTATCGAATGCGGGTGGCGGCGGCTAGTCCGGATCCGGACCCTTCACCCGTGCATAGCCGGAGCCGAAGGCGGCATCACGCTGCTGAAACGCATGCTTTACGCCGTGTGTCTTCATCGTTTCACGGAAGGCCCGAGCCTTGGGGGCGAGATGACCGCGGGCGTCGATTTCGGCGCCGATGCGCATCGCCGTGCGCGCACCCATCAGTTCAAGCCCCAGGTTGACGATGCGCTTATTGGCCGACAGCAGATGCGGATCGACCAGCCCCATGCGGTCGGCGAGGCGCATCACCTCCTTCTCCAACTGGTCGGCCGGATAGGATTTCAGTGCCAGTCCGATCTCGGCCGCGTCCTTGCCGGTCAACGAGTCGCCGGTCAGCAGCAGGCGCTTCGCCCATTGCGGGCCGCAATGGTACAGCCACATATTGCCAGGCGGTGTGCCAAGGTCGCGCACCGGCGGGAAGCCGATGCGGGCGTCGTCAGCGACGATGATCATATCGCAGAACCACGCAAGCTCGGTGCCGATGCCGATACAGGTGCCATGTACCTGGGCGATGACCGGCTTGTGCATGTCGAAGATCTGGATGCGCATGCGCTGGCCCTGTTCCAGGCGCCAGATGTCATCGTCGATTTCCTGCCGCCCGCGATACTCCGGGCCGCGGCCGGCGGAATACTCGTTCAGATCAGCGCCGGCGCAGAAATGCGGTCCGGCGCCGCACAGCACCACGCAATGAACCTGGTTGTGCTCGTCCGCCTCCAGCAACGCGGCGTTCAGTTCCGCCAGCAGCTTGCTGCTGAGGGCATTGCGGCGCTCCGGCCGGTTCAGGGTGATGACGGCCGTGCTGCGGACGACTTCGTATTTGATCAGTTCGAACGGCATGCGTTTCCTCCTTCGATGCTGCTAGCTTCTCACGCCCGGCCGCAAGATCAACCCGGGGGCTGCCAGGGGCTGCAGGAGTACGGGTCGCGCCGGGTGGGCGGCGCGGCCGGTCGCCCCGCGGGTGACGGAGGGCGGTGGGTCCATCGCATGCCGCAGCTGTTCGTCTTCCCGCGGCTGAGGTGGCGGCCGGCTAGTGCCGACGATGGCGCTATCAGCACGGGCGGCCCCAATCCCGCACCCGCGCAGCATCGGCAAATGCCGAACACGCTGTTGCTCCTTCGTTGCGGCCGCCGGTATCGTTGCCTGATCTACCGCTCTGACCTCAGGTGAGTCATGCGCCGGTCCATCTTCGTCCTTGCGGCGCTGGCCCTCGCGGCCGTGGCCGGCTGCAAGAAGCAGAACAGCTTCATCGCACCGCCGCCGCCGAAGGTGACGGTCGCACCGCCCGTGGCGAAGAAGATCGCGCGCTATCTGGAAGCGAATGGCAACACCGCGGCCTTCAACAGCGTTGACCTTGTGGCCCGCGTGCAGGGTACGTTGCAGGAGATCGCCTATACCGACGGTGCCGCGGTGAAGAAGGGCGACCTGCTGTTCGTGATCGAGCCGCTGCCCTACCAGACAAAACTTCAGCAGGCGCAGGCGGCCGAGGCCGGAGCCAAGGCGCAGCTCGTCAACGCCCAGACCAACTACGATCGCCAGTTGTCCCTGCAGAAAAACAACGTCGCCTCGGTGCAGGCGCTGGATGACGCCAGGGCCAGCCGCGACAACGCCGAGGCGCAATGGCACCAGGCGCAGGCGAACACGGCGCTGGCGGCGATCACCTACTCCTACACCCATGTCACCGCGCCGTTCGACGGGATTGTCTCGGCACATCTCGTGTCGGTCGGCAATCTCGTTGGCACCTCGCCGACGCAACTGGCGACGATCGTGCAGTCCTCGCCGATCTACGTGAACTTCAGCCTCAGCGAACAGGACGTCGAGCGGGTGCGGGCCGAGATGCGCCGTCGCGGCCTGCGGCGGGTGGAGATCGACAAGGTGCCGATGGAGGTCGGGCTGCAAACCGAGACCGGCTTTCCGCATGTCGGCCATCTCGACTACGCCGCGCCGACGATCAGCGCCGCCACTGGTACGTTGGCCGTGCGTGGTGTGCTGGAGAACGCCGACCGCCTGCTCCTGCCAGGCAACTTTGTTCGTGTCCGCATCCCGGTGCAGCCGGCAGTGGATGCCCTGCTGGTGCCGGCGACGGCGCTCGGCGGTGACCAGGGCGGGGCCTATGTGCTCGTAGTTGGCCCCGACGACATCGTCGTGCAGAGGCCGGTGACGACCGGGCCGCTGGACGGCACATTGCGCGTGATCGAGTCGGGCCTGTCCGCGACCGACCGGGTGGTGGTGAACGGGCTGCAACGCGCTGTGCCGGGACAGAAAGTGGCGCCGGAAAGCGCGACACCATGATCGCCAAGTTCTTTATCGAGCGGCCGGTCCTGGCCAATGTGCTCGCCATCCTGTTCGTGCTGATTGGTGGCGTCGCGCTGTACGGCTTGCCGGTGGCGCTGTACCCGAACATCGTTCCGCCGACGGTGCAGGTCACCACACGCTACCCCGGCGCGAGCGCGCGGGACACGATGAACGCCGTCGCGCTGCCGATCGAGCAGCAGGTCAACGGCGTTCCCGGCATGCTGTACATGCAGTCCTACAGTACTTCTGACGGCACCTACGCGCTGACGGTCACGTTTGCCATCGGCACCGACCTGAACTTCGCCCAGGTGCTGGTGCAGAACCGCGTTGCCATTGCGCTGGCGCAACTGCCCTCGGCCGTGCAGCAACAGGGTGTGACGGTGCAGCAGAAATCCACCAACATCCTTGGGATCATTACGCTGTCATCGCCGGAACGAAAATATGACAGCCTGTTCCTCAGCAATTATGCCGCCATCAATCTGCAGCAGGAACTGGCGCGCGTGCCCGGTGTCGGCAATGTCGGCGTGTTCGGGGCCGGTCAATACGCCATGCGGGTGTGGCTCGACCCGGCGCTGATGCAGGCCCGTGGGCTGACGACGCAGGAGGTGGTGGGCGCGCTGCAGCAGCAGAGCGTGCAGGTCTCCGCCGGGCAGATCGGCGCGCCGCCGGCGCCGGCGACTCAAGCCTTCCAATTGACGCTGCTGGTGACAGGGCGGCTGGAGACGGTGCAGCAGTTCGAGAACATCATTGTCAAGACAGGTGAAAGCGGTGCTATCACCCGCATCCGCGATATCGGCCGGGTGGAACTTGGCGCGCAAAGCTACGCCCAGCAGTTCACGCTGAACGGGCAACCGGCCGCCGGGCTCTCGATCTTCCAGTTGCCCGGCGCCAACGCGCTGGACGTGCAGAAGGCGGTCAGCAAGCGGATGCAGGAACTGTCGGGCTCGTTCCCGCCCGGTATCGCTTACGCCATGCCGTTCGACACCACCGCCTTCGTCAACGCTTCTGTAAAGGAGGTCTACAAGACGCTGATCGAGGCCGGCATCCTGGTGCTGGTGGTCATCCTGGTGTTCCTGCAGGACATCCGCGCGACGCTGGTACCGGCGACGACCGTTCCGGTGACAATCATTGGCGCCTTCGCGGCGATGGCGGCGCTGGGTTTCACCATCAACCTGTCGACGCTGTTTGCCATCGTGCTGGCGATCGGCATCGTCGTTGATGACGCCATCGTCGTGGTCGAGGCGGCGTCGCATAACATTGAGCGTGGCATGAGCGGCCACGATGCCGCGGTGAAGGCGATGAACGACCTGTTTGGCCCGATCATCGGCATCACGCTGGTGCTGATGGCGGTCTTCATTCCGGCATCATTCCTGCCGGGCCTGACCGGGCGCCTGTACGCGCAGTTTGCCCTGGTGATCGCTGCCACGGCGTTGATCAGCGCGATCAACGCCGCCACCCTGAAGCCGACGCAATGCGCCCTGTGGCTGAAACCGCACGACCCGAACCGGCGGCCGAACTTTTTCTACCGCGGCTTCAATCGCGTCTATGGCGCGACGGAGCGCTGGTATGTGCGGCTGATCGGCCGGATGACGGCGCGGCCGCTGTCGATGAGCCTTGTGGCGTTGCTGCTGATGGGTATCTCCGTCGTTGGCCTCGTCCGGCTGCCGACCGGCTTCCTGCCGCCGGAGGACCAAGGCTATTTCATCATCTCTGTCCAACTCCCCGACAGCGCCACGCTCGGCCGCACCCAGGCGGTGATCGATCAGGTCCAGCAATCGGTCACCAAGGTGGCGGGCGTCGCCAACGTCATCGGCATTGCCGGCATCTCGGTGATGGACAACAGCGCCAGCCTGTCGAACGCCGGAACGCTGTACGTGACGCTGAAGGACTGGAGTCAGCGGACGACTGCGGCTGAGGGACTGCGCGGGCTGTATGATGCGCTGAACGCCGTCGTTGCAACCATCCAGGAGGCGAACTGCCTGGTCATCGTTCCGCCGGCGATCCAGGGTATCGGCAACGCCGGCGGCTTCACCATGCAGGTGGAACTGCGCGACGGCAGCGCCGATTTCAGCAAGCTGCAGGCACTGACCCGCACCATCGTCAACGACGCGCTATCGCAGACCGAGATTGCGCGGGCGGCATCGTCCTTCAGGGCCAATGTGCCGCAGATTTATGTGCAGGTGGACCGGGCCAAGGCCGAGAGCCTGGGCGTCACCACGTCGCAGGTGTTCCAGACGCTGGGCACCTATGTGGGCTCCAGCTTCGTCGGCCAGATCAACAAGTTCGGCCTGACGTTCCAGGTCTACGCCCAGGCCGATCCGGACGCCCGGCTGACCATTCCGAACATCGAGCGGCTGCCGGTGCGTGCCGCCAATGGCACGATGGTGCCAGTCGGCACGATCGTGACGCTGACCCCGGTGACCGGCCCGGCGCTGGTGCAGCTTTACAACCTCTATCCTGCGGCAACCGTCATCGGCGCCCAGGCGCCCGGTTTCAGTTCCGGCCAGGCGTTGAGCCTGATGGAGGAGATTGCCGCGCGCGACCTGCCGAAGGGTACCGGCTTCGACTGGACGGCAATGTCGTATCAGGAAAAATCGGTCGGCCAGCAGGTCTACGTCGTGTTCGCGCTGGCAATCCTACTGGTGTACCTGGTGCTCGCCGGGCAGTACGAAAGCTGGTTCGCACCGCTGTCGGTGATCCTGGCCGTGCCGCTGGCTCTCGCCGGGCCGGTCCTGACCCTGGCGGCGCTGGGCGTGGACAACAACCTCTACACGCAGATCGGACTGATGCTGCTGATTGCGCTGGGCGCCAAGAACGCCATCCTGATTGTCGAGGTGGCGCGCGAGCACCGCCAGCACGGAGCGGATATTCTGGCGGCTGCGCTGGACGCGGCGCGGGTCCGGTTCCGGCCGATCCTGATGACATCCTTCGCGTTTATTCTGGGCGTCGTGCCACTGGTGGTGGCCAGCGGCGCCGGAGCGAACGCGCGGAAATCACTGGGCATTACCGTGGCGACGGGGATGCTGGCGTCCACCTGCCTCGCGGTGGTGTTTGTGCCGTGCTTTTTCGTGGTGATCCAGCGATTCGAGGAGTGGTGGTACAGGCCGAAGCCGCAGCCGGCGCCGGCGGAGTGACACCGTGCGGGTAATTGGGTTGTTGCCGGTGCTGCTGGTCCTGATCGTGGCTGGAGGCGCCGGCCGCGACACGTCTGCTCTCGAGGTGAAGGCCCGCTACGAGTGCCTGTGGTGGTCGCCGCGACAGATGGAGAACCTCAACCCCGACAAGCCGCCGCCGCAGGAGACGCGGGTGGTGATCGACCGGTGGGAATACACCGACCCGGTTGGCGTGCCACATCCGGACACTGTCATCCTGGTGGTGACGCTGCGTGCTGCGACCGCGCGGGATGTCAGGCTGGCGGTGAAGACGCAGTGGCTGACATCGAAATGGACCGCGGCGGTCTTTGCCACGACGCAAACTGTCCGGATCGAGGCGGGTAGTACCCGGGACGTCGAGCTTACCATTCCGGTGGCCGATATGATCCTGGAGAGGCATGCGAGGAGGCTTCGCAGTCTGGTTCTCATTGACGGGAATCCGGTCACCCGGGCCGACCTGCCTGTCGTGGTGGGCGACTGACGCGGCCGCAGTTCATCGCCCGAGCGATCACGATTTCTGCTGATCATGCCAATGCCGACCGTCGCGATCACGTCACACTTTGCGATATTTTCACGTCCGGCATTTGATCCATGCCCTGTTGGCGCCGGCGCTCGTGGTCTAATCCGCGCCCATGGCGACTCCAGATTCCGGCAAGGCCGCTGCCAAGGCATGGCTTCGGCAGCAGCAACGCGCTGGCAGCAAGGCTGCCCGGCCCGTCCTGATCCTGCATCTCCTCGGCACACTCGCCGGTATCGGCCAGGCGATGGCCGCGGCGATGGCGCTCACGACCGCCGTCGCCGGCGGTGGCCTGGCCTGGGCGCCCATCGGTGCCTTCGCCGGTTTGGCGCTGTTGCGCGCCGGTTTCGTCTACGCCTCTGAACAGACCGCCTTCGGCGCCGGCGCCGCCTCGCGCCGCCGTCTGCGCTCCGACGCGTTGACCCGCCTGTTGTCGGCCGGGCCAGCCCTGCTGCGGGAGCGACATTCCGGCGACCTCGCCAGTATCGTCGTTGACCGCGTCGAGGCCGTGGACGGCTTGTTCTCCCGTTACATCCCCGCCGCCTCCTACGCCTTCATTGGTCCGCTGCTGGTGCTCGTCGTCGCCGCCTGGGTGGATGCCTGGGCGGCGATCGTGTTGGGCATTTGCGGGTTCCTCATCCCCGTCGGCATGGCCGTGGCCGGCATTGGCGCCGCCGCGGCGTCGCGGCACCAGTTCCTGGCGATGGCGCGGCTGCAGGCCCGCTTCCTTGACCGGGTGCGCGGCATTGCCACCATCGTCATGGCTGGCCGCGTGGAGGACGAAGCCCGCGACTTGCGCGCTGCCGCCACCGATCTGCGCAAGCGCACCATGCGCATTCTGCGGGTCGCTTTTCTCTCCTCCACCATGCTCGATATCGCCTCGGCCGCCGCCATGGTGATCCTGGCGATCCATTATTTTTATGGGCTGACCGTGGCGCCGGCCGCCGAGGTGCCTGGCCTGGTCGGCACAGCGCTGATGGTGCTGCTGCTGACGCCGGAGTTTTTCGCGCCTTTTCGTACCTTCTCGGCGGCCTACCAGGACCGCCTGCACGCTACCGGCGCTGCGGAGTCGCTGGTCGACTTGCCGCCGCTGCCCGAACCAGTGCCGGCGCGCGAGATCCGCACCGTCGCGGCGCAGGGCGTGACCATCGCCTTCGATGCCGTGACGCTGACCTGGGACCCGGCGCGTGGCCCCGCGCTCGACGGCCTGTCGTTCCGCGTCGCCGCGGGGGAGACGCTGGTCCTGGCTGGACCGTCCGGGTCCGGCAAATCCTCGGTGATCGAAATCCTGCTCGGCTTCGTCCGCCCCGACAGCGGCCGCGTGACCATCAATGGTGCGGATATCACCGACCTCGTGCCACAGGCGCTGTCGCGGCTGACCGCGTGGATTGGCCAGCGGCCGGTGCTGTTTGCCGGCTCCATCCGTGACAACATCCGCTTCGCCCGACCTGAGGCCAGCGATGAGGAGGTCAACGACGCCGCCAGGGCCGCCCGTGTCGAACAATTTGCCGCGCTGCTGCCGTCGGGTCTGGAGACGCGGATCGGCGAGGGCGGCTACGGCCTGTCCGGTGGCCAGGCCCAGCGCGTCGCCATCGCCCGCGCCTATTTGAAGAATGCGCCGCTGTTGCTGTTGGACGAGCCCACGGCGCATCTCGACCCTGCGACGGAACAGGAAGTGTTCGATAGCCTGAAGCGCCTGGCGATCGGGCGCACGGTGATCCTGGCCAGCCATTCCTCCGCCGCCCATGCCTGGGGCGGGCGACGGCTCGACCTGCGGGACGGGCAGGCTATTTCAGCGCGGGGAGCGGCGTAATGATCGGACCTCTGGCTCGCATCCTCGCGCTCTGGTCGCCGCAGGCCTGGTGGCTGCTGCTCGGCGCGATCCTGTCGCTGGGCGCGCTGGAGGCCGGCGTCGGGCTGATGACCATCGCCGGCGGCACGATCGGTGCGGCGGTCGTCAGCGGTGCCATCATCGGCACCCTGGTGCTGCGCTGGCTCGGCGTCGCCCGCGTCGTGCTGCGCTACATCGAGCGTCTGGTCACGCATGGTGCGACGTTCCGGGCGCTGGTGGATGTGCGGGTGTGGTTCTTCCGCCGCCTTGCGCGCACCGCCGCCGGTGGCCTTGGGTTCCGCCAGGCGGGCGATGTTCTTGGCCGCCTGGTGACGGATATCGAGGCGTTGGACGGTCTGTACCTGCGCATCATCCTGCCACTCGTCGGCGCCTGCATCCTGCTGCCGGCGCTGGTCATCCTGATCGGCCATCATGCGCCGCTGCTGGCGCTGGAGATCGGCGCACTGTTTGCGCTGGCCGCCTTCGTACTGCCCTGGATGGCGGCACGTGCCTCCGCTGATGCCGGCAGCGACCTGGCCCGCTCGACCGGCGCACTCCGCGTCGCGGCGCTGGATGCCTTGACCGGACTGCGTGAGGTCCGCGCCTTTGCCGCCGAAGGCCGCATGCTGGCCAATGTGCAGGCGCGCGAGGCGGCCATGCTGGCGGCGCAGCGGGCCATGAATACGCGCACGGCCCTGGCCGGTGCGGCTTCCTTCCTGTGCGCCCAAGCCGCCGTGCTGGCGGTGCTGCTGGCCGCGGGTGCCGATGCGGTGGGCGCCATTGCCGCTGCGTTCCTGGTGCTGGCGGCGTTCGAGGCCATCGGCATGCTGCCGCGGTCCGGGGCCTCGGCCGGCCATGCCTCGGCGGCCGCCGCGCGCGTGCTGGAGGCCGCGGACGCACCGGTGCCGGTGCCCGATCCGCTCGATCCGGTGACGATGCCCAAGGGTAATACGCTGAGGTTTGAGGCGGTGCAGTTCCGCTGGCAGCCCGACCGCCCGCCGGTGTTCGACGGCCTGACACTGGAGATTCCCGACGGCGCGCGCGTGGCTCTGCTGGGTCCGTCGGGAGCGGGTAAGTCAACCCTGGCGGCCCTTGCGCTGAAGGTCGTGGCGCCGCGCTCCGGGCACATCCGGCTCGGCGGTGTTGACATTGCGCAACTACCGGCGGCGGCGGTGCGCGCCCGCATTGGCTGGCTGAGCCAAGCGACTCATTTGTTTGACGACACGATACGGGCGAACCTGAAGCTGGCGGATCCTGCGGCCGATGACGCGGCCCTATGGCTGGCTTTGGATGCGGCGCGTATCGGCGATGTCGTGCGCGCTTTGCCGGACGGACTGGACACCTGGGTCGGTGAGGGTGGCCTACGGTTCTCAGGCGGGCAGGGGCGGCGGCTGGCGCTGGCCAGAGCGCTCCTGTCGGAAGCGCCTGTCCTGATCCTGGACGAACCCTGTGCCGGGCTCGACGCAGAGACGGAGCGAATGTTCCTGGAGACGCTGAATGAAAGCGCGGGCGGTCGCACGATCGTGCTGATCACGCACCGCCTGACGGGTGTCGAGCGGCTTGATCGCATCTTCCGCCTGTCAGGTGGCAAGGCGATTGCCGCGGCCGGATAGACGACAGTGGAAGCAGCCGGGGTGAATGGCTTACGCACTGGCTGTGGCGAATGTATACATTGTGGAGGCGGAGCGTGCATGGCGCACGGGCTGACGGCCACAAATCGGTGTATACGGTCGGCATGGCACGGGCCGATGCGGGTTGTCCTTCACAACCGGACCTCGGTTCGCTAGAGTAATGCCATACAGTTGCAGGAGTGCCGGCGTCCATGCCGCACAACGCTCGGCTGCGCGTTGCCTTGATAATAGTCACGATTGGATGCGACGATCGGGCTTGCACGGCAATTTGCGCAGTCCGGTGCCACTCGGGACCTTAAGCATGCTTCTGGAGATGGCGAACAAGGCTCGCCGCGGTGTATATTCGATGCCCGGCAAGGTCGCTACGCTCGCGCACGGCGCTGCCGTCGGAGGTGGGGCTGCGTGCCTGGGTGCCTTAGACCCTCTTGTCCCGGGCAATTCCTCTGCCGCGTCGCTCGCGTGTGGCGGGCGTCTCTGGGGCGTGATCCGGCGTAACATCCGGGGGGCGCAGGCTGCCTCCATCCGGGGACTGCCGGCTAAACCTGCAGAGCGAACTCTAGTACAGTATATCCTCAATTGAGCCACGTTCTCACAATTCGTTTCTGGGGCACGCGCGGTGGTACAGCCGTTCCCGGGTCGTCGATGCAGCGCTACGGTGGCAACACCTCCTGCATCGAACTGCGCTGCGGCGAGCATTTGCTGATCCTCGATGCCGGCACCGGGCTCCGACCGCTGGGCGATACGCTGGTAGGCAGCGAGGTCGATGCCGACCTGCTGCTGACCCACACCCATCTGGATCACATCGGCGGGTTGGGATTCTTTGAGCCGCTCACGCGATCCGGAACGCAATTGCGCCTGCATGGCGGCCACCTGCCGGCCATGGAACTGCGCGCGGCGCTGGCCGCCGCGCTGTCACCGCCGCTGATGCCAGAACTCTGGAAGTTGATTAGCGGCAAGCTGTCGGTGGATACGCTGCCGACCGGGCGGCCGACGGAACTGCATGCCGGGCTTCGGGTCGGGGCCGAACGGCTGCGCCATCCGGGTGGGGCTGTCGGCTTTCGTATCGAGTGGCAGGGCAGGTCAGTGGCTTATGTGACGGATACGGAGCATCAGCCCGGCGCACTCGATCCGGCTGTACTGCGCCTGGCGCGCGACACCGATATCTTTATCTATGACAGCAACTATACTGATGAGGAATTTCCGCACCGCGTCGGCTGGGGCCATTCAACATGGCAGGAAGGGGTGCGCCTAGCCAATGCGGCCGGCGCACGCACGCTGGTGCTGTTTCACCACGATCCATGGCGCTCCGACGCGCAGATCGACATGATCGCCCAGGCCGCCGCTGCGGCTCGCCCGGGCACCGTCGCGGCGGCCGAGGGGGTGGTGCTGACCGCCTGACGGCGCCGTCAGGCGGCGCGGGCGGTACCCGTCGGCGGTGACAACAGAGCGGTAAGTTCCTGCACGCTGTCGAGCGAGGCAATGCTCATCAGCGTGTCGAACAGCGGCGACAAGGTGCTCCGCGGCAGGCTGCGTTCCGCGCAGTCAGCGAATTTGCTCCACAGTTCTGCATGCGTCATCGGATCGCCGGCCGGTCCACGGCTGGGATAGTCGTCCAGGCGCGAGGCGAGGCGCCGACCGTCCCTGGTCTCGACGATCACCTCGGTGCCCCAGTCCTCCGGCATGTCCGGGTGGGGTTTCGCGGTGATTTTCGCCATCAGCGCGCGGATCGTCGGGTCGAAATGCGCGTCACCCTCGAAATGGCTGAGTTTGACACTGCGGTCCACCAACGCGCGGGCAACGCAGTACTGGATGCTGAACTTGGCGCCAAGCGGGGTGCGTGGGTCGGGGTTGTTGGTGTGCGGCAGGCGACGGGCGTGCGGCATCACCGTAATGTGGGCGATTTGCTCCGCCTTCAGGTCGTGATGGCGCGCGAGGTCGAGCATGCGCCCGATCGAGGGGTGCGTGCTGCCGCAGCACGGGTAGGGCTTGAGGCCGGGATCGCCCGCGCCACCGCACTCGAATGGCGCGTACCACTCGTCCAGCATGCGGGCTGTTTCGTAGGTGCCGGGGCCGTTGAAGACGTCCAGGAAGCCCTGCTTGTGCTCGAACGCGCCGGGATTTGCGGTGAACCCTTCGCGCGCCATCAGCGCGGCAAACACGCCGTTGCGTATGGAGTGGCCCACATGCAGCGGCTTGGTCATGGTGCCGAAATTCGCCTTCAGGCCGGAGGCGAAGGAGGCGGCCATGCCAAGGGCGACGGCGGTCTGGTCGATGCTGAGGTGCAGCAGGCGGGCGGCGCCGGCGACGGTGCCGAAAATGCCGAGCGTGGCAGTGGGATGCCAGCCCTTCTCATAATGGTGGAAGTGCACGCCGCGGGCGATGCGACAGGCGGTCTCGAAACCGACGACATAGGCCAGCACGAGGTCGCGGCCGTTGCTGCCCTGCATCTCGGCCAACGGGATCAGCGCCGGCACCAGCATAGCTGAGGGATGGCCGCCGAGGGAGCCGGCGACGTCGTCGAAGTCGAGCGCATGCGCGGCAACGCCATTCACCAGCGCGGCGTCCAGGACCGAGGTGCGGCGGTTGGTGCCGTGGATCAACGCGGGTCCTTCGGCGGCGGCGACGCCGGGAACGCGGAGCATGATCCGCGGACCGTCTTCAACGATGCCGGCGAGGGCCACGCCCACGGTGTCGGCAAAGGCGCTGGCGGTCCAATCCCGTTCGGCAGCGGGAATGTCCTCATAGCCGATGGCGTGGATGCGTTCGGCGATCTGTGTGGCCAGCGTCGTCATGGCGTCGCTCCCGATGGTGCGTCTCGGGATGCGAGTATCGCGATCCTAGGGGTTGGTTGGCAATGCCGGTGAGGCGTGCGTGCGAGTTTGCTGGAAACGTCGGGCGGCAGCCATGAAATGAAGCCTCGCTTGACGGCTGTGGCCGTCGGGGCCGTCGCACGGTTGACGCCGGCACGCGGCGACTTTGTGGCCGATGCAGGGTGTGCCTGCCTGTCGGGCAATAGGCGCCGTCAGCGACGTGCGCGCACCGCGCTCTTAACACAGAGGCCGACGGAGGCACTGAGGACGCGGAGATTGCAGGTTGGCTGGTACGGTCGCACGGACGGTTTGTCGCATCTAAGGCGAAGCGCAAGGCTCTTCTTTGTATCTTCGTGTCCTGAAAGCTTTCGCTGTGAAGAAAAGCAGACGCAGTCCGTAACGAAAACCGCGCCGGTTGCCCGAGAGGCGAACCGGCGCGGCGATGAACCGAACGCGCTACTCCGCGGCCGTCGCCAGCTTATCGATCGCGACGCCCTTGCCGACGCCCGCACGCTCCTTGTACGGCGTGGTGTCGATATCCTCGAGCACGATCTCGCCGGACAGCACCTTGCGCTTCCACTCCTGGTGCTCCGGCTCTTTCGCGGTGAACTCCGGCATCACTTCCTTGGCGAACAGCTCCAGGCTTTCGCAGATATGCTCATGCGTGTTCCGGCCTGCCTGGTTCAGCAGGATGATTTGGTCGACGTGAGAGGACTCGAAGCGGCGCAGTTTCCGCCGGATGGTTTCTGGTGAGCCAATCAGGCCGCCGCGCAGCGCGGCTTCCGCCTTATCCGGGTTCTCCTTCTTCCACTTGTTGTATTCGTCCCACAGGTTCACCGAGCCCGGCGGCGGACGCTCGCGGGTGCGCGATCCGCTGTAAAACGCCAGCGAGAACTGGAAGAAGGTGACGCCATCGGCGCGGCGGCGGGCTTCTTCATCGGTTTCGGCGCACATGAAGTAGCTGACCATGGCGATGTTGCAATTCGACGCATAGTCGGCCAGCTTGTTCTGCCGGTAGACGAACGAATTGTAGTAGGCATGCACCCAGGCATGCGCCATTTCCGCTGACAGGAACTGGAAACCCAGTGCGCCGATGCCGCAACGCCCGGCCAGTTCGATCGTTTCAAGCTGCGAGCACGCGACCCATAGTGGCGGGTTCGGCTTCTGGATCGGCTTCGGCAGAACATTGCGCAGCGGGAACTTGAAATAGGGGCCATCATATTCCCAGCCACCATCCTTGAACATCGGCAGCACGCAGCGCACGCCGTCTTCCCAGACCGCCTGCTTGTTCTCCATCTGCCGGTCGAACGGGCCGAGTTCAGTGATCGAGGCACCTTCGCCCATGCCGAATTCGACGCGCCCGTTGCTGACGAGGTCAAGACACGCCACCTTCTCGGCTACGCGCGCCGGGTGGTTCGTGGTCAACTGGATGATGCCGTGGCCAAGGCGGATCTGTTTGGTACGCTGGCTGGCCGCGGCGAGGAACACCTCCGGCTGCGGTGAGTGGGAATACTCCTCGAGGAAGTGGTGCTCAACTTCCCAGGCATAGTGGTAGCCCAGCTTATCCGCCAGTTCGACCTGCGACAGGGCGTTCTGGTACAGCTTGTGGTCGGTGTCGTCCTCCCATGGCCTCGGACTTTGCAGTTCGTAGAAGATGCCGAATTTCATCGCTCTAGGTTCCCCTGGATGTTCCTACCGATGGGTATCGTAGGCGCGGGGTTGCATGCGTGTCGAGAGATGCGCGTCGCATACAGGCGCTCTGGCCAAACCGCGTCGCGTGCGCGAGCATTCCGCTCGCAGGAGGAAACACATTATGGAACCAGGTAAGCGGCTCATCGGCAAAGTTGCCATTGTCACCGGTGGCGCGTCCGGCATCGGCGCGGAAACGGCACGGCAGTTCGCGCGGCACGGCGCAACGGTCGTGATCTGCGACGTGCAGGACGAGCTCGGGCTCGGCGTCGTGCAGGAGATCACGGAAGCGGGTGGCGTGGCCGAGTACCGCGCGCTTGACGTGTGCAGCGAGGAACAATGGGTCGCGCTCGCCGCCGACACGGAGCAGAAGCACGGCAAGGTCAATATACTGGCCAACATCGCCGGCATCTCCGGCCGCCCGGCGAACGTTACGGTCTCGCCCGGGGTCATCACAGGCGTCGAGCTGAAAGATCAGACGCTGGAAAGCTGGAACCGCATCATGGAGGTGAACAGCACCGGCGTTTTCCTGGGCACCAAAAGCGTCATTCCGGCGATGCAGCGTGCTGGCGGCGGATCGATCATCAATATCTCATCGATCTGCGGCATCATCGGGTCATTTGCCAATGCAGCCTATCACGCGTCGAAAGGCGCGGTGCGCATCTTCTCAAAGTCGGCGGCGATCCAGTATGCCAAGGACCAGATCCGGGTGAACTCGATCCATCCCGGCTTCGTCGATACGCCGATGGCACGGCCCGGTTTGTTGGGTAACGAAAGCGGTAAGGCCCGCATGGAGGCAACGCCGCTCGGCCGGTTCGGCAAGCCATACGACATTGCCATGGGCTGCCTATACCTGGCCTCGGACGAGGCCGCCTGGGTGACCGGCGCAGAGCTGGTGATCGATGGCGGCGTGATTGCGAAGTAGCGCTGCCTCAGGCCCGCCGGCCGCCGCGCCCTGCGGTTGCGCCGGCCGGTGGACCGCGATAACTCCGGCGGGGAAACCCACGCAGAGGAAACCATGGCCGAGAACCCGTTCAACCCCGCGCTGTTCCGTGACTCCGCGATCCCGGAGGACACCGCCAAGCTGAATGCGGCGATGATCGAACTGATGACGCCGCTGCCGGAGTGGTGGAACACCAGCGCGCAGGCGGCTCGTGACGGGCGACGGGCTGGGCGTGGGCCGTTTCCGCCGCCGGTGTTCTCGGACCGCGCGCAGACCATTACGATCAAAGGCCGCGACGGCAACGACATCCCGCTGCGGGTGATCAAGCCGCAGGGCGGCGGCACGCGTGGCATCTACCTGCACATTCACGGCGGCGGCTGGGTGTTGGGCGCGGCCGACATGCAGGATCCTATGTTGGAGAGGATCGCCGACGGCACCGGCCTGACGGTGGTGGGTGTCGAGTACCGGCTGGCGCCGGAAAATCCTTATCCGGCCGGCCCCGACGACTGCGAGTCTGCCGCGGCCTGGGTGCTGCAGAACGGCAGAACGACGTTCGGTAGCGACGTCATGACGGTCGGCGGCGAGTCGGCCGGCGGCCACCTGTCGGCAGTGACGGTGCTGCGGATGCGGGATCGTTACGGCTATCTGTTCCGTGGCGCCAACCTGGTGTATGGCGTGTTCGACCTCAGCATGACGCCGAGCCAGCAGCAGTTTGGGAATACGCGGCTGGTGCTGCGGACGATCGACATGCAGCAATTCTACAATGCGTATCTGCCGACCAATCCTGACCGGCGGCAGCCTGACATTTCGCCACTATATGCCGACCTGAAGGGGCTGTGCCCGGCGCTGTTCACGGTCGGAACGAAGGATGCGCTGCTGGACGACACGCTGTTCATGTATACGCGCTGGATCGCTGCGGGGAATGAGGCGGAATTAGCAGTCTTTCCCGGTGGCGCGCATGGTTTCACGCTGTTCCCGAACCGCCAGTCCGACGAGGCGCTGGAACGAGGAAATGCGTTCCTGCGCTCGGTGACGGGGTAGGGTGGTCGTTCCGCCCCGGATATCTGGTCCGGGGCGAGGGCGGTGAATGTGCAGGGGATCGGGTGCCGCGCCTTAGGCGGCGGCCAGGCTGGCTGACAGTAGTTGAAGTAGACGAAGCCTGGCAGCAGGACGTCGCGCCTACACTTTTTCACTGTTACGGAGACGTTCGCAACTGACTGCTCATCCGCAATCAGCAGCGTCCAAACCTGCAGATGCGGTCGCGAGGCCTTCGTCGCCCGGTGCCAGGAAGGCGGCTCCGTGGACCTCCATCGTTCTCAGTGCTCTCTCTGCATAGAATGCAGCTGTCACTACAAGCATGGACCGCGGCGATGCCGCACCACATGCGAAGAACGGTCCCTACTTTTCCACCTCCCGCAGCTTCCCCACCGGCGTCTGCAGGAACACGGCGTATCCGTATACTGTCTCGTCCGGCTGGTTCCAGCACACGTACCCTCGGCAGTCATGCGGCCGAGCCTCATAGACGCTGCACATGTGATCGTCGGTCAGGAACTGGCAGGTCTTGTAGCCCTCCTTGATCCGCTTCTCGCCCTTTTTCGTTACCTCCTTGATGTGCCGCTTCTCAAACTCCGACACGCTCAGGCCGAGATGCTTTGCCAGTCGCCGGATGTCCTCCCGGCTGACACGCACATAGCCCGCCATGCGGCAGCACAGTGCGGGGCATTTCAGGCAGTCGAGGCGATCGTGCGCCATCCCGGCGCAGCGGCCTAGGCGACCTCCTCGGTCGCAAAGTCCGCCGGCAGGATGATCTCCAGCACTTCGCAGTCCGGCGAATATTCCAGCACGGTATGCGCGATCCCACTCGGCTGGATCCAGCAGCTTCCCGCCGACATCATCTGCTCGCCGTGCCCCTCGAACTCGTTCTTTATCCACCCCTTCAATACGTACACGAGTTGCAGGTCGACGGTGTGCGTATGCCGCTTGCGCACCTCATCCGTCGTCGGTGGGATGAAGCGAATGACATGGGCCTGCGCCAGGCCTGACGTGGCCGCGGCGATCCCCAGGTCGCGATACAGCGCGTAGGGTCGCAGCCCGTCCATTTTGAAGTCGGCTTCGTTCAGGTGGCTGACGGTGAAACTTTGCGGCGGGCGAACAGGGGCGGGGGCCGGCGCGGCCACTGCGGGACGTGGCGCGGCGGCGGGGCGGGGCCGCTTGACGGGAACAGCCGCGGCACGCAGGCGGCGCGTAGCCGGCGGGGGCACCTTTGCGGGGATGCGGCGTGCTGCGGCCTTCTGCACCGCCATGGTCTTGGCCGGCGCCGCCCGAGATGGTGCCGCCTTTTTAGGTGCCGCCTTCTTCGGAGCCGTGGCTGCCTTCTTCGGGGCAATCGCCTTCCTCGACGGCGGTGCCGCCATCTTCTTCGGCGGGGCGGCTTTCTTCGCAGCCGCCTTCATCGGTGCGGCGCTCTTCTTGCCAGCGGCCTTCTTTGGCGGGGGCGCCATCTTGGCTGTCGTCTTCTTCGCCGGCGCTTTCGCTGCTCCCTTCATCGGAGCGGCTTTCTTGCTGATGGCTGCGGCCGCCTTCTTCCTGACCGGTGCGGCGGACGCGGGCGCCTTTTTCTTGCCCGGTGCGGTTACGGCTCTAGCCATGACGTCGTCCCTCGAATCTTGCACGCGTGACAGCAGTATCGGCGCGACAACCTATTGTTTTCAAGCCCGAGAGCCGCCTTCGGAGGCCGAAACCGGTCAGATATCCAACCGTTTCGCCAGTTGATGCAGGCCAAACAGCGCTGCGATGCCCAGAGTTGCCCAAAGCGCGGTGCGGTGGTGGCTGGTGAACACTTCCCAGCTGCGCGGCCGCGCCACCGAGTCGAACCGTCCATGCGCGCCAAAGTGCCCCGGCACCGGCTGGAACAGATTGCCGCTTTGGGTCGTCGGTACTGTTTCGCTGGTCAGTTGCCCGCTGTAGCCGGCGCTGGCCAGGTAGCGGTCCACCAGGCCCGGCATCAGCCGCCCGGCGACGATCGCCTTCACCGTTGGCCAGCCGACCCAGGTCTGCCGTCGTGGATGCAACGCCGCCCAATGGATCTCGCGCGCCGCCACCTCCGGCTGAAACACCGGCGGCACCGGCTGCGCCTTGTGGCCCATCTTGTTCAGTGCCCAATCGAACTGCGGCGTGTTCATCGCCGGCAGGTGCACCATGCACAGGTTCACGTTGATCCGGTCATGCAGCAGCTCCGACCGCAGCGAATCGGTGAACCCGCGCACGGCGAACTTGGCGCCGCAATAGATTGATTGCAGCGGTACCGATCGGTAGGCGAGGGCAGAGCCGACATTGACGATGGTGCCACGATTGCGCGGCCGCATGTGCCTCAGCGCCGCCATCATACCGTGCACCTGGCCCAAGTAGGTTACCGCCGTGCCGCGCGCGACCTCCTCCGGGGTCAGCTTGTCGACCGGAGCGAACACCGTAGCCATCGCCACATTGATCCAGACGTCGATCGGGCCTAACTCCGCCTCGATCCGATCAGCGGCGGCGAATACAGCTTCCGCGTCCGCGACGTCGGTGGGAATTGGCAGGGCTCGGCCACCGTGCCGGCGTACCTCGGCGGCCGCCTCTTCCAGCCGACCCGGGTCGCGCGACAGCAATGCAACGTCCCAGCCATTGCGTGCGAACTCGGCGACGGTCGCGCGACCTACCCCCGCCCCCGCGCCAGTGATACAAACGACTTGAGCCATCCCCGCTTTTCCTCGCTCTGCTCCCTGCGGGTAACGGCGGGCCGCTGTGGCCGTTCCGGATAGTTCGTGCCAACGAAACTGATCGCCGACGGACTGCCGACGTTGACGCGAACCCCGGTGTGGATGAACCGCCCATGCTTCGGCTCAATGTCCATGACAACCACCGTGTCACTGTCCTGGTTGGCGACATAGGCATGCTTGTAGCCGGGCCCAAGCGCGAAGAAGCGGGGGCGAACGCCGCCGGTGGAAGTGTAGGCGGAGTAGCCCAAAGTGCCATTCTGCGAGTGGATGTCGAAGAACGCGATACTGTCCTGGCCGCGGTTGGACACATACAGGACCCTTCCGTCCGGTGACGCGGCAATCTCGGCTGTTGTGTTGTGGCCGGTGTAGGCAGGTGGCAGGGTGCCGACGATCTGCTTCTCGGTTGCCTCGCCGGTTTCGGCGTTCCAGTCATAGACGCTGACGGTCGAGTTCAGCTCGTTGTTGACGTACAGCACTGGCTTCGTCGGGTGAAAGGTCGCGTGCCGCGGCGCCGCGCCGGGGCGGGCGCCGACGGCTGCCTGGGCGGTCGGCGTCAGCCTGCCGTCTTCGAAACGGAAAATAAACGTCTTGTCGAAGCCTTTGTCCGGCACGATGACGAACTGGCCCGACGGATCGAAGATCACGCCATGCGGATGTGAGGCTGCCTGTTCCTTCGGGTTTGGACCCGGTCTGCCCTGCAGTGTGACAAGCTGAGACGGCGGGTTCAGTTCGCCGTTCTCGCCGAGCGGCAGAACGGCCACCGTGCCGGTGCCGTAGTTGGCGACGACCAGGAACCGCTCCGTTGGATCGAGTGCGGAGTCCACCGGGTTGCCGCCGCCGGGGTCGACCTGGTTCAGCATTGTCAGATGGCCGGACTTCGGGTCGATGCTGAAGGCGCTGACCAAGCTGCGCCCACCATGCACGCTGTAGAGCCGCGTCTGTGCCTTGTTCAGCGTGAACAGCGACGGGTTCTCCAGTCCGCCGACGGTCTGGATGCGGGTCCACCGGCCGTTCGAGGCCACGTCGTAAACGTTGATGCCGTTGCCCCGCCCGTCCCGGTCGGGCGTCGTGTAGCCGCCGATATACGCAAACATTGTTGTTGTCCCCCGCTGTCAGGCGGTTGCCGCCTGCTCGAGAATGATCTGCGTCACTGCCGGATTGTCCGCTACTGATCCGAAATTGTGAACTGGGGGGTATGCATTTCTCCGCGCTGCCTGCTCTGCCGCCAGCGCGGCCGGGACGTCGTCACGGACGTGTCCGCCTTCGCCGGCGAAAAAGCCCACCACCGCGACGGCAGAACCGCGCAGCGCGGCCAGCGTCTCGGGGAGTCGCGGGGGCTCCTCCAGGTGTGCCTCGCACACACAGGCAAAGGCCCCGCTTGCCGCTACCGTGGCGGTATGGCGGCGGAGGGCTGCCGCTTGTCCCGGCGCACGCGCCGATCCGTGCCCGACCAGCACCACCGTCGTCGCTGCCGGGTCAAGGCCGCGTTCGGCGCAGCCCAGCCGGGCGTGGCAGGTGATCAGCGCCGCCATGCGCTGGTTCAGGCCGACCGGCCGACACAACCGGACGCGCGGATCGCCGCCCAGCGCCCGCGGTATGGCAACCCGGGTGAAATAGCCGTCTTCCATGAAAAACGGCACGACGGCGATGCGTGCTGCGTCGAGCGCCGCCAGCGCCTCGGCCACGGGTGGGGCACCCGCCAGTAGCCCCAATGCCACGCGCCGCCCGGGATCAGCGGCCTTCAGCCGAGCCACATGGGCTGCTGCCGGGCGAGCTGCCTCGGCGTACCGTGTTGAGCCATGTGCCACGATCAGCAGCGCTGAATCGTTTCCACCGGCTGACATGCGCTGCAATGCGCCTACATCCACTTGCATCATCCCTGGCATGCGGAACCGGGTTTGCCCCGCCGCACAATCTGGCGCAGATACGTCAGAGCCGACAGGCACGCGCAAGCGATAACTAAGGAGTTGGAAATGGCGGAGGAACTGCCCCCGCGTGAGGCAATGGAATTCGACGTGGTTGTTGTCGGCGGGGGCCCCGCAGGGCTGTCGGCGGCGATCCGGCTGAAACAGATCTCGCCCGATCTGAGCGTGTGCCTGGTGGAGAAAGCCAGTGAGGTGGGCGCCCACATCCTGTCCGGCGCGGTGCTGGAGCCGCGTTCCCTGAATGAGCTGATTCCGGATTGGAAGGAGAAGGGTGCGCCGCTGGAAACGCCGGCGCGGGAAGACCGGTTCCTGTTCCTGACGGAGACGCAGGCGATCCGGATGCCGACGCCGCCGCAGATGCACAACCACGGCAACTACATCGTCTCGCTTGGCAATGTCGTTCGGTGGCTTGGCCAACAGGCCGAGGCCGCCGGCGTGGAAATCTACCCGGGCTTCGCGGCGGCGGAATTCCTGGAAGAGGATGGCCGCATTGTCGGCATTGCCACCGGCGACATGGGCGTCGCCAAGGACGGTGAGCCGACCGGCAACTACCAGCGCGGCATGGAACTGCGCGCAAAATACACGATCTTCGCCGAAGGATGCCGCGGTTCGCTATCGAAGCAGCTGATGGCGCGCTTCAACCTGCGCGCGGACTGCGATCCGCAAACGTTTGGAATCGGCATCAAGGAGCTGTGGGAGATCCCTAAGGAGAACCACAAGGCGGGGCTGATCGAGCACGCGCTGGGCTGGCCGCTGGACAGCTCCACCTATGGCGGATCGTTTCTGTATCACCTCAGCGACAATCTGCTGGCGTACGGCTTTGTCGTCGGCCTGGACTATAAGAACCCGTACCTCTCGCCGTTCGATGAGATGCAGCGGTTCAAGACGCATCCGACGATGCGCAAGTATTTCGAGGGCGGGCGTCGGATTTCCTATGGCGCGCGCGCGCTCGTCGAAGGCGGCGTCCAGGCGCTGCCGAAGCTGACCTTCCCCGGCGGGGTATTGGTCGGCGATGCCGCCGGATTCCTCAACGTGCCGAAGGTGAAGGGTACCCATACCTCGATGAAGTCCGGCATTCTGGCCGCCGAGGCCATTGCCGACGCGCTGGCACATGATGGCCCCGCCGAGGTCACCAGCTATACCGACCGGGTAAAGAGCAGCTGGCTGTGGGAGGAACTGCAGAGCGTGCGCAACATCCGTCCGGCGTTCCAGAAGTGGGGCCGCTGGGGCGGATTGGCGTATAGCGGTATCGACACCTACATTTTCCGCGGCAAGGCACCCTGGACGCTGCACTATGACCATGGTGACCATGAGACGCTGATTCCGGCCGACAAGGCGCAGCCGATCAAGTACCCACGGCCGGATGGCGTGCTGACCTTCGACCGTCTGTCGTCGGTGTTCATCAGCAACACCAATCACGAGGAAAACCAGCCGGTACACCTGACGTTGAAGGACCCATCCAAGGCGATTGACGTCAACTGGAACCGGTACCGCAGTCCGGAGCAACGCTATTGTCCGGCTGGAGTGTATGAGATTGTGGGCGCGGAGGAAGGCAACCCGAAGTTGCAGATCAACGCGCAAAACTGCGTGCACTGCAAGACCTGCGACATCAAGGACCCAACCCAGAACATCAACTGGGTCACGCCGGAAGGTGGCGGCGGGCCGAACTATCCCGGTGGGATGTAGCGGAAGCGCTGTGCGTGTCGCCTGCTTCGGCAAGCCCTGCCGAAGCGGGACCTGAGCAGGTTCCGAGGGCTGGAGCCGACCGGCCGCATGCGATTGCGAATAGCTTGGCAGGGGACTAGCGGGGTTGGAGGACGGGACGCCTGCGTCCCGTCCTGACGTCTGGTCAGGGTGCAAGAGGATGCGCCGCTAGCGCGATTGCTTGCGTAGTGTGTGGGCGCGGCAGGGGCGTGCCGGGCCGCGAAAATGACCGCGTCAAGGCCACGGCGACGCTGCGGATACAACACGTTACGCGCAGCCCGTTGATTTTGTGCCTACCGCCGTTCGCCCATACGGCGTAAGCAAGACGGTCCTAACCACCACATCGGGGGGATCGTCATGGCAGACGGGGACACGCGTACGGCTCGGATTTCGGCGGAAGAGGCGCTCGCTCTGCACGCTGCCGGCCGGCCCGGCAAGCTGGAAACGCGCATCAGCAAGCCGATCACGACCGCCCGCGACCTCTCGCTGGCCTACTCGCCCGGTGTCGCCGAACCCTGCCTGCATATCGCCCGCAACCCGGCGCTCGCCTACGACTACACCACCAAGGGCAACATGGTGGCCGTGATCTCCAACGGCACCGCCGTGCTTGGCCTTGGTAACCTCGGAGCCCTCGCCTCGAAGCCGGTGATGGAGGGCAAGGTCGCGCTGTTCAAGCGCTTCGCCGACGTCGATGGTATCGATCTCGAAGTCGGCACCGAGGACGTCGATGAGTTCGTCAACGCCGTGCGCTTCCTAGGGCCCGGCTTCGGTGGGATCAACCTCGAAGACATCAAGGCGCCGGAATGCTTCGTCATCGAGCAGCGCCTGCGGGAATTGATGGACATCCCGGTGTTCCACGACGACCAGCATGGCACGGCGATCGTCGCGGCGGCAGGGCTGATCAACGCCTGCCACCTGACCGGGCGCGACCTGCGTGATACGCGACTTGTCGTGAACGGCGCCGGCGCAGCGGCGATTGCCTGCGTTGAACTGCTGAAGGCCATGGGCATGCGGCCCGACCATGTGATTCTGTGTGACACCAAAGGCGTGGTCTACCAGGGCCGGACCGACGGCATGAATCAGTGGAAGTCGGCACACGCCGCGGTTACCAAAGCACGTACACTGGCCGAGGCGATCGACGGCTCCGACGTGTTCTTTGGGCTGTCGGCAAAGGGCGCGCTGACCAAGGACATGGTGCGCTCGATGGCGGAGAAGCCAATCATCTTCGCCATGGCCAATCCGGACCCGGAAATCACGCCAGAGGAGGCACGCGAGGCCAGTCCGCAGGCCATCATTGCCACCGGGCGCAGTGACTATCCGAACCAGGTCAACAATGTTCTCGGCTTTCCCTACATCTTTCGTGGTGCCCTTGATGTCCGGGCACGTTCGATCAACGACGCGATGAAGATCGCCGCTGCCGAGGCGCTGGCCAAACTCGCGCGCGAAGACGTTCCAGATGAGGTTCATTCCGCTTCTACTGGGCGGCGCCTGGCGTTCGGACCGGACTACATCATCCCCAACGCCTTCGACCCCCGCCTGATTGCGCGGGTGCCGCCGGCGGTGGCCAAGGCGGCGATGGATACCGGCGTAGCGCAACGTCCGCTCGATGATTTGCGGCGCTATGCGCGCAGCCTGTCAGGCCGACTCGATCCGACTGCGGATGCGCTGGAGATGACCATGGAGCGCGTGCGCGAGAATCCGCGCCGCGTCGTCTTTGCCGAGGGCGAGGAAGAAAAGGTGGTCCGCGCAGCGATTGCCTTCCGTAATGCCGGCTTCGGGCAACCGATCCTGATCGGGCGCGAGGATCGCGTGCGTGGTACCATGGCCGGTCTCGGCCTCGGAGAAATTGAGGGCATCGAGATCCACAATGCGCGGCTGTCGGGGAACAACCGGAAATACGTGGACTTCATCTACCAGCGCCTGCAACGCCGCGGCCATCTGCAGCGTGACGTGCAGCGCATGGTAAACCAGGACCGCAACGTCTTCGCCGCCTGCATGGTGGCGACGGGCGACGCGGACGCAATGGTGACGGGTGTCACCCGCTCCGCTGCGGTGTGCCTGCACGATGTGCGCCAGGCGATTGGGCCGGCGGCGAGCAGCATTCCCTTTGGACTGACGCTGTTGGTGGGAATGCGCGGCCGCACCATTTTCCTGGCCGACACGCTGGTGAATTTCCGTCCCAACGCCGAGGAGGTGGCGGACATCGCCATCGGTGCGGCCCGCGCCGCACGGCATCTGGGCCACGAGCCGCGTGTTGCGCTGCTGTCACATTCCACGTTCGGCGATCCGCCGCATGACCGGATTATTCCGATGCGCGACGCGATCGATATCCTGGACCGGAGGAACGTGGATTTCGAGTACGATGGAGAAATGAGCCCCGACGTCGCGCTGGATCCCGCGATCCGAGCCCTGTATCCGTTCTGCCGCCTGACTGCGGATGCCAACATCCTGGTCGTTCCGGGACTGCATTCAGCGCATATCACTGCGCGCCTGGTAAGCCATCTTGGCGGCGGAACGACAATAGGCCCACTGCTTCTGGGTATGGAGAGGCCGGTGCAAATCGTGCCACTGGACGCCTCGGCCAGCCAGATCGTGGACCTGGCGTGTCTCGCGGCCTATCAGGCGATCCTGCAGTCGGGACCGGCTGGAATATAGTACCGGCGCCGCGTCGCGAACTGCCAGTACGCCTGTAGAGCCAGGTAACGGGTGATCTTTCCAGCGCCGCCGGCCTCAAGCCGGTCACCCACGGCTGCGAAAACTACGCCGGGACGATCGTTTCGAACAAGATGGCAGTCGCCAAAGGCCGGCGCGGGACCGCATTGTCGTCAAGAAGGACGGATTGCCGTGGCATTGAGGGACGCTGCTTTCGGTTCGTGGAAGCACTTTGCCGCTGCGCCATCGCCGCAAAGTCGTTACCTCCGCATGCGATTCTGAACCGCAAGCAGGGAATGGCGGCCCCATGTTCTGGGTTTGCTCGCCGAATCGCCCGCCCTGATGATGGCGGTGGCCAAATCGAGCGGCCCCATTTTGGAGCCGCAGAGCCTTCGCCCTACCGCTGCTCCGGCCGTTTCTTCTGCTGCGCGGGTTTGGCAGGCGCCTGGGCTTGTGGTTGTTGCGGCGACTGACCGAAGGGTACGCCGTTCACGGTCAGCGCGCCGTCGTTGAATGCCACGTCCCAGACCAAAGCATCGCCCTGCGACTTGGCCATGCCCTTGATCAGAAAGATCACCGGCATCGCCTGCTGCATGCTCGGGTCACGCTGTAACATGGCGAGCGTCGCGTCGATGCCGCGTGCCTTGACGTGCGCCTCGACTCCGGGGACGCCGCCGCTCGGCGGCAACATCCGTCCGGAGCCTTCCAGTTGCAGCGGACCGGCCGAGTAGGTCAGACTCTCGATGCCGATGCGCGCCCCCGGCTGCGTCAGCAGCGCAAGAGCCTCCGCCTGCAGCGCATCAGGACTGGCGCCATCGACCGCATGTTGCAGGAAGCGGAGTACCGCGCTGGTACGCACGCCCGCCAGCGCCGGCCTGATTTGCAGCATGCTCGGCAGGTAGGCAGCAAAGGGCGGCGGGACATTGCTGACCTTCAGGTCATGCAGCGC